>JAGHAJ010000057.1 GCA_021161545.1 Synergistota bacterium
ATACCAATAAAGAAAAGCATTGTGAAAGATATAGAAACAGTCCCCTACCCCACTATCACGCCTATACCTTGGATAGAAAGCGTTCACGATAGAGGAAGTGTAGAGATATTTAGAGGATGCAATAGAGGTTGCCGATTTTGCTCAGCAGGGTTTATATACAGACCTGTAAGAGAAAGAAGTATGGAGACTATAATCCATCTCGTAGATGAAATTTTAAGACACTCTGGGTATTCAGATATTTCCTTAACATCATTGAGCTCGGGAGACTACACGAATATTGTCCCGCTGGTAACAGAATTGCTAAGCAGATACAAAGATAAACACATTTTCATATCCCTTCCATCCCTACGAATGGATTCCTTTTCAGTTGAACTGGCAGAAATGATAAGTAGCCTCAAAAAAACAGGGTTCACATTTGCACCAGAAGCAGCAACGCAAAGACTACGAAATGTAATAAACAAGACTATAACAGACAAGGATATATGGGACAGTATAACAGCAGTACTAAGAATGGGTTGGAGGACATTGAAATTCTATTTTATGATAGGCCTTCCGACTGAAAGAGTTGAAGACATAGAAGCAATAGTAGAAATGGTGAAGGGTGTAAACATGACAGCTAAACAGATAACAAAAAAGAAAATAAACATAAACCTTACTATATCTCCATTTATACCTAAAACTCACACACCATTCCAGTGGAGAGAACAAGCACCACCAGAATATATAAAAGAGATGGAGATGTATATATTTAATAAGCTGCGTTCAAACAGGAATATAAAGATAGGGAGAAGAGATAAAAACCTGTCCTTAATGGAAGGTGTCATATCTCGCGGAGATAGAAGACTATCAAAACTCATATATACTGCTTGGAGACTTGGAGCAAAATTTGATAGCTGGACGGAAAACTTTGATATACAAAAATGGATGAAAGCATTTGAACTTACATCTCTGGAACCATCGTTCTATACGAGGAAGCGCCCATATACGGAAATTTTGCCGTGGGACCATATAGATAGCGGGCTTAGAAAGGAATTTCTAATAGAAGAAGATGAAAAAGCAGAAAATGGGGTGACTACACCGGACTGTCGGGCAGGAAAGTGCATAGATTGTGGGGTATGCCCAGCATTCGGGACATACCTGCAGTTGAAGGGAGAATTCTATGAATAAGAAGCTACGCATAGAATACAGCAAAATGGGAGTTATTGCTTTTATATCTCATAGAGACCTCATCCGGCTATTTGAGCGAGTACTAAGGACTATAAACTTACCATTCAAGTTTACAGAAGGCTTCAATCCACACCCCAAAATGACATTCGGATTGCCTCTACCTATTGGTGTAGAGGGCAAAAACGAGCTCATGGATATAGAGCTATCGCATGAAGTAAACCCAGACGAGATAACTAAGTTACTTAGAAAAAAACTCCCAAAGGGTATAAGCATAAAAAAAACCTTTTGGGTAGACAAAGATGAAAACAGGATAAATACACGGACGAAAGCAACGTATATTATATGCCTTAATCGCTGTGTCAATGCAGACGCAGTACACGCATGGCTAAAATCAAACCCGAAATTCCATAAAACCACGAAATCTGGAAAGCAGAAGGAGAATAGTCTCACGGATTCAGTAGCAAAGGTGAAGGTATACATGAAAAAGCTTATAGCCGTGAAGATGGACATACAAGGCGGAATTAGTTTTTCGAATATATTGTATTCTCTCTTGCAACATATCAATGCAGAACCCCAACAAATAAAAAGAATAAGACGAATATGGTAAAATAAAAGAAACATATAAGGGGTGAGAAGATATGATAAAAATAGACTATAGTGGTGTAATGGAAAAATCAGTTCGAGAACATGGCATCAAAGAGGAAGAGTTAGAAAAATTCGATATATCCAAGTATCATGCAGCACTTGAGAGTAAAATTGATAGGAAAGAGATAGGATTCTATGACCTACCATATCAGGACACATCAAAGATAAAAGAAACAGCAGAACAAATAAGACAAAAGTTTAGGTATTTTGTTGTTATAGGAATAGGAGGGTCTTCTCTTGGAAACCTTATGCTACATCAGGCACTAAATCATATTATGTATAATGAACTGCCTGATATGTATCCTAAGTTTTACATGCTTGATAACCCTGATCCAGTTGTCCTTGAGGGTATTATGCGTATGGTAAATCCGAAGGAAACATGTTTCAACGTCATAAGTAAATCTGGAAGTACAGCAGAGACGATGGCAAATTACTTGGTAGCAAGAAATGAACTATCAAAGTATGTAGACAAATCCAAACTACCCGAGCACTTTATATTTACCACAGATCCTTCTGCTGGTAATTTGAACAAGATTGCAGACAGGGAGGAAATAAAGCGGCTTTTTATCCCCCAAAATGTGGGTGGGAGATTTTCCGTACTTACACCTGTAGGCTTACTTTCTGCTGCTGTTACGGGCATAGAGATAGACAGAATCTTAAGCGGTGCAAAATCCATGTCACAGATATGCAGAGAACCTTCTTTAGATAACCCAGGATATCTTATCGCTATAATACACTACATAATGTTCAACAGAGGTAAAAATATATCGGTTATGATGCCGTATTCTAATCACCTTTACAATTTTGCCGACTGGTACAGGCAACTGTGGGCAGAAAGCCTTGGCAAAAGGTATTCAACTGAAGGCAAAGAAATAAATGTAGGACAAACACCAATAAAATCCTTAGGTGCAATAGACCAACATTCCCAAATACAGCTATATAACGAAGGTCCAAACGACAAAATCATAACGTTTATAAGAGTAGAAAAAACCAATAAAGACTATGAAATAGACGCTACACCTTATAGGGATATAGAAGGATTAAGCTACCTCACGGGGCATACCCTTCATGAGCTGCTACTCACAGAACAAACTGCAACAGCTGTATCGCTTATAAAAAACAAAAGACCCAACCTCACTATTACCATAGACGAAATAACTCCTGAAAATCTGGGAAAGCTTATATTCATATATTTTACGGCAACAGCATTTAGTGGCGAACTTTTTCACATAAATGCATTTAACCAGCCAGGTGTAGAAATGGGCAAGAAATATACCTACGGATTGATGGGAAGAAGGGGATTCAGGGAGTATGCAGACGAGATAAATAAGATAAAAAAAGAGGATTTTGTCCTAACCCTTCCTTAGCCTCAAAGGAAAAAGAGCGGGAACTTTTTTCATGTACTGCAGATAAAGATTACCAAACTTCTCGATAAGGAGGGATTCTTCTCTCCTTATCCTTTTGTACATAATAAATGGCATAAAAGTATAGGTATATATCAAAGAAATAAAACCATTCATGATCAACGGTGAAGAAAGCACAATAAGGAGTAAACCTAAGTAAAGTGGATGCCTCACATATGCGTATATACCATCAGTTATAAGTTCATCTCCTGGGACTATCTGAACAGTAAATCTATGTTTAAGCTGACTTCTACCTATATATCTCAGGAGCAGACCTGTTGCAAATATGAAAAAACCTATGTATGATTCCAAGGTGTTGTCCGGTGTGCCTATAAATAGTTTTTCCGCCGGGGAACCAACCGCCACGGAGAGCGTACCAAATAGCACCCAGTTGTATTCTTTAAAGTGAGAGGTACGTTCAGAGGGTGGGATATAAAACACCCACCCTCTCTCTACCACCCCAAAAACTCCATATAGAGATATATAGAAGATAAGTAGCCATTTAAACGGCAACTATTTATCTTCCTCCTTGCTCGCAGCTTCTATTATCTTCTTGGCTATATCAGGTGGTACTTCTTCATACTCGTGGAACTCCATACTGTATGTACCCCTTCCCGAAGTAAGTGACTTTAGAACGATAGCATACTTGTACATCTCTGCAAGCGGTACAAGTGCCGAAATCTTTTCATATTTACCATGCTTTTCCATGCCAAGTATTCTACCTCTACGCGAGTTTAGGTCTCCCATTACATCTCCCATATTCTCTTCAGGCACTATAACTTCAACTTTCATGATGGGCTCAAGCAATATCGGTTTTGCCTCTGCCATTGCTTTCTTAAAAGACAAAGATGCTGCTATCTTGAATGCCATTTCGGAAGAATCTACCGGATGATATGAGCCATCGTACAGCGTAGCCTTAAAGTCTATAACGGGATACCCTGCAAGTACACCCTTCTGCATTGCTTCTCTCAAGCCCTTTTCAACTGCAGGAATATACTGCTTAGGCACTACTCCACCTACTATTTTATCAGTAAATTCAAACCCCTTGCCTCTCTCTAAAGGCTCAAACTCTATCCATACATCACCATATTGTCCATGACCACCGGTCTGTTTTTTGTACTTGCCTTGAGCTTTTGCTTTCCCCTTTATGCTCTCCTTATAGGGTACTTTCGGAGTAGCCGTATCAACATCCACGCCAAATCTCCTTTTGAGTCTCTCCATCATAATACCAAGATGTAAATCCCCCATGCCAGACACTATTGTCTCTTTTGTCTCCACGTTATACTCTGCCCTAAATGTAGGATCTTCCTCTGCCAACTTCTCTAACGAGGCGTTCAGTTTATCTTCATCGCCTTTAGATTTTGGAAAGACCGCCACAGAATATATTGGAGATGGTAACTTTATAGGCTCAAACAGTATCGGATTATCCTTATCAGAAAGGGTATCTCCTATAGATATACTCTTTATCTTTGCAACCGCTGCTATATCACCCGCTTTGACTTCTGTAACCTTTGTTTGCTCCTTGCCTCTTGTGACAAAGAGGTTTGTCATTTTTTCTGTTTCTCCCTTCGATACATTTAGTATTGTATCATCTGCTTTTATCTTACCTGAGTAAACTCTAAAGAAGCTCAATTTCCCCACATACGGATCAACCATTACCTTAAAAACGAGAGCAGAAAACGATTCAGATTCATCTGGCTTTCTCTCTACTTCTTCATTCGTTTCCGGATGAACCCCCTTGACAGCACCCACATCTACAGGAGAAGGTAGGCATTTCCCCATCATTTCCAGAACGTGTAAGCAACCGATGTTGTTGTAAGCAGATGCAGGGATAACTGGTATTATAGCTTTATCTGCTACTGCCTTTCTGAGTGCGACCATTATCTCATCCTCGGTTAATTCCCCACCTTCTAAATACTTATTTAGAAGGTTATCATCTATCTCTGCTACTGCTTCAACCAGCTTCTCTCTCCATTCATCAACTAAGCCTCCTAACTCAGAAGGTATTTCCCCATCCTCACATTTGCCAGAAAGATCATTAGCATATATATATGCCTTTCTTTTTATAAGATCAACAAGTCCATTAAAGGACGATTCCTTTCCTACAGGTAAAAATATGGGGTATATCTGCTTACCCCAACTGTTCCTCAAGTCCTCAAGCACATTATAAAAGTCTGTATGTTCCCTGTCCAGCTTATTTATTATTATAGCAGCTGGTTTCTCAAGTTCCTGCACCCTGTCCCATGCAACCTCTGTCTGCACTTCTATACCAGATGGTGCAGAAATCACTATTATTACTGTATCTACAACTCTTACGGCACTGTACATATCGCTTATGAAATCACCGTATCCTGGTGTATCTACGATATTTATTCGCTTGCCATTGTAATCTAAGTAGATAACAGAAGAGTTTATAGATACCTTCCTTTGGACCTCCTCAGGATCAAAGTCACTTACCGTATTCCCTTCATCTACCCTACCCAGTCTTGTTGTCACACCTGCTGAATAAAGTATAGCCTCAACCAGCGAGGTTTTACCGGAACCTCCATGTCCTACCATTGCTACATTTCTCACATCAGAAACTTCATAACTTCCCATACACTCAACCCCCCTAAATCTTCTTTTGAAGAATATCCCTTACCACATTGGGATTTGCTTTTCCTTTTGTAGCCTTCATCACCTGTCCTACAAGAAAATTAAATATATTTGCTTTTCCTTTACGATACGACTCAACTGCATCAGGATTTGCCGAAAGGACCTCCTCTACGACTTTCTCTATCTCGGATCTATCTACTATCTGAACAAGCCCTTCCCTTTTCACTATTTCGTCTGGGTCATCACCAGTATCAAACATTATGCTGAATACCTTCTTGGCAATCTTTCCACTTATTGTACCATCCTTAATTAGCGTAAGCAACCTCCCCAGTTGATGAGGTTTTACTCTGCTATCCTGTATTTCCAGTCCTGCTCTATTTAACTCTCCCAGAAAATCACCAAGTATCCAGTTTGCAATACTTTTGGCATCACCAAAATACTTCACAGCTTCTTCAAAATAATCTCCTATGCTCTTCTCGATTACCATGATGGATGCTTCTTTCTCGCCTATCCCCATAGAAACAAACCGTTTTCGCCTATTAGCGGGAAGCTCTGGCATATCACTCTTGATGCTTTCTAATATTTCCTCATCTACATATATAGGAAGTAAGTCTGGTTCCGGAAAGTAACGATAGTCTTGAGCCTCTTCCTTACCACGCAAACTTATTGTTTTCTTTTCAGGTTCACTCCAGTGCCTTGTCTCCTGCTCCACTCTTCCTCCGCTTTTTATAAGTTTTATTTGCCTCTCTACTTCATAGTTCAAAGCCCTTTCCAACGCTTTAAATGAATTCATATTCTTAAGTTCTACCTTTACGCCAAGCCCCTCTCCCTCCCTGTGCACAGAGACATTCGCATCACACCTCATAGAGCCAAGTTCCATATTTCCATCAGAAATTCCAAGGTGTTGAACAATGCTCCTCAGCTCCATAAGATATTCTCTTGCCTCTGAAGGAGACGAAAAGTCGGGTTCGCTAACTATTTCTATAAGCGGAACTCCTGCCCTATTGTAGTCAACAAGAGAATATGTAGCATGTTCTATTCTCCCGGTCTTCGTCGGGTGAACAAGTTTCCCTGCATCTTCTTCAAGATGGATCCTCGTTATACCTATACGCTTGTGAGAGTAAGGTAACTCTATCCATCCATGCCTACCCACAGGAATATCGTATTGAGTTATCTGATACGCCTTCGGTAAGTCCGGATAAAAGTAGTTCTTTCTATAAAAATGAGAATATGGTAGTATCTCACAATTCAGTGCAATTGCAGCCTTTAACGCAAATTCCAATGCCTTTTTATTCAAGACAGGTAAAGAACCAGGAAGCCCAAGACACACAGGACATACATTGGTATTAGGCTCCTTACCTATGTAATCAGTTGAACACCCGCAAAATAGCTTACTGTCTGTTAGAAGCTGACAGTGAACCTCAAGTCCTATAACAGTTTCATATCCCATGATAAAGTCCCCTCTCTTTCAACTCCTGTTCCAGCTTATATGAAACCTTTAAGATATCTATCTCTCCCAATGCCTTACCTACTATGTGTATCCCAACTGGTAAATTACCATCCTTGAAGAGTGGTATAGAAATGGCAGAAATACCAGCAAGATTAGCAGGTATGGTAAATATATCTGACAGATACATGCTTATAGGATCGGCTGTACGCTCCCCAATACCGAAAGCTACAGTCGGCGATGTAGGGCCAATTATTACATCTACATCTTTAAATGCTCTTTCAAAATCATGCCTTATTAGTGTTCTTACTTTCTGGGCCTTCAAATAAAATGCATCATAATATCCAGAGCTGAGAACGTATGTGCCCATCATTATCCTTCTCTTTACCTCTTTACCAAAACCAGATGTCCTGACTTTCCTATAAAGTTCTCTTATGTCTTCCACTGTCTCTTCAGAAATACCATATTGAACACCATCGTATCTGGCAAGGTTTGAACTTGCTTCAGCAGGTGCAATTATATAGTAGCATGGTAATGCATATTCCATGTGTGGAAAACTCACACTCTTCACATTTACCCTCATTGTCCTGAATATGTCTATGACTTCTTCTATTCCTTCTATAACTTCTTCTGAAACACCCTCTGCATTATACTCTTCCATTATTCCAACCCTTATTTCACTAATGTCATCTTCAAGCATGGTGCTGTAATGAGGTACCTTTACTGGTAGAGATGTGGAGTCATAATTGTCTTTCCCCGCAATAATTTCCAGCATTGCGGCAGCATCTCTAACATCCTTGGTGATTGGGCCTATCTGGTCAAGAGAGGATGCAAACGCAATGAGTCCATATCGAGAAACAAGCCCATAGGTAGGTTTAAATCCCACCACCCCACAAAATGCAGCAGGCTGCCTTATGGAACCACCTGTATCAGAACCCAAGGCTACTATGGCCTCACCAGAAGCAACAGCAGCAGCAGAACCACCACTTGAGCCACCCGGTACCTTTGATGTATCAAGGGGATTCCTGGTAACACCGTAAGCTGAATTCTCCGTAGATGAACCCATAGCAAACTCATCCATATTAGTTCTTCCTATAATAATCATCTTCTGTGACTTAATTTTCCGTATAACCGTAGCATCATAAGGGGAAATAAACCCTTTAAGTATCTTTGAAGAGCAGGTTATATCTTTACCCTTGACACATATATTGTCTTTCACAGCTACTGGTATCCCTGCAAATGGTGGTAGCTTTTCACCTCCTTTTCTTCGCTTGTCTATCTCTTCAGCTTCTTGAAGGGCTTCTTCTCCATACACCTCGTTATAACAATGAAGTATTTCTTCCCTCTCTTCTATTCTACTTAGAACTGATTCTACCACCTCTACAGCCGTTACTTCGCCGCTTTCCATCATTTTCCCGAGCTTCCATGCAGGCAATTCAAAAAGCTCCAATGTCATTCCCCCTATCTTATTCGTGGTACCCTTATGTACCCACCTTCAGTATGAGGAGCAATACCAAGAACATCCTCTCTTTCCAAACCTTTTTCGACTCTATCCTCTCTCATTGGGGTCTGGTGTTTTATAACATAAAATGTGGGTTCAACTCTCTCCGTATCAACCGAAGAAAGCTTCTTAAAGTATTCCATTATGGCATTAAAGTGTTCTTCCATCTCCCTGAGTTCATCCTCTGTAAGCTCAAGATTTGAGAGCTTGGCTATGTGCCTAACATCCATCACTCCGCCTCCCTTAGCAGTCTTAAGAATTCTTTTTCGTCTATCACCCTAATACCAAGGGTCTCCGCCTTTTGCAATTTTGAACCAGGGTTTTTACCAACAACAACCACGTCTGTAGAGCGGCTGACAGAGGAAATTATCTTACCCCCAAGGTTCTCTACTTTCTCTTGTGCTTCTTTTCTTGAAAAAGCTTCCAACTCACCGGTGAAGACAATCTTTTTCCCTTTAAAAAAGTTATCTTTCACCTCGGCTTTTTTCATAAATGAAGCCATGTTGACACCTGCAGCCTTCAATTTCTCTACAAGGCCTATGTTATGCTCATCAGAAAAAAAATCTACAATGCTTGCAGCAATTTTCTCTCCTACTCCTTCTACATTAGAAAGCTCATCTGCATTTGCATGCATAAGCTCATCCATTGAACCGTAAGTCTCTGCGAGTAATTTAGCAGTATTGAGCCCTACGTATCTTATACCAAGCGCATATATTACCCTATAAAAGTCTCTATTCTTGCTATCTTCCACGGCTTTTAGGAGATTGGTAGCCGATTTATCAGCCATCCTCTCAAGACTCAATAAGTCATCTTTCTTTAGGCAGTAAATATCTGCAACATCCCTTACAAATCCCTTATTTACAAGCTGTTCTATAAGGGCTGGCCCAAGTCCTCTTATGTCCATGGCATCGCGACTTGCAAAATGCCTTATCCTTTCTTTTATCTGTGCAGGGCAATTAGCATTTATGCACCTATATGCAATTTCAGGCTCTATCCTAACCACCTTTCCACCACACACAGGACATTCCTTAGGCATGTTAAAAATCTTCTCAGTTCCGGTTCGCTCTTCTTTTATCACTTTCACAATCTGGGGTATTATCTCCCCTGCCTTTTCTACTAAGACAACATCCCCAATCCTTACATCTTTCTGTCTTACTTCGTCCAAATTGTGCAAAGTTGCTCTTTTAACAATAGTTCCGCTCAATCTAACAGGTTCAAGTATAGCAACAGGTGTAAGCACACCTGTCCTTCCAACATTCACCTCTATATCAAGCACCCTCGTTTTTGCAAGTTCAGGTG
>JAGHAJ010000211.1 GCA_021161545.1 Synergistota bacterium
AAGCTCCGTAGAAAACCTACCATTACGAAGCCTCGGCACTCTCAAGACAAGACTGCCTACCCTTGTTGTAAGCCTATGAGGATATGTACCATTACGGTATCCCTGACGCTCCTCTGTACGCTCATATGCCCTTGCCCTTAACTGCTCTGTAGCCTGCGCCTGCAGAATCTGGTTCAAAACAGATTCCAGTAACTTAGACACTCCAGAATCCCTGCTATCTGACAAAAATAATTGATGCAACAAATCCGAATCAATGGTAATATTATACTGAGCCATTGTAAGGTCACCTCCTGTTATGGTTTTTGCTTCTCTATTTTAAACCAGAGACCTTGCAGTGGCTCCCTGCTTTTTACACAATTATATGGACTTAACTCATAAGTGTTAAAATAACCAAGACATTGTGGTATAATATGTTAAAGCAAAGTCTAAAGGGAGGCGGTAGCTAAATGCTATTTTTCTGGGATAAAACAATCTTGTTGTTGATTCCTGCCCTTATATTGAGCATATATGCCCAGTATAAGGTAAACAGTGAATATAGAAGATACTCTGAAGTACCATCTTCCCTGGGTAAACCGGGGTGGAAGGTAGCAGAGGAGATACTTTCTGCAGTTGGACTGCACGATGTAAGAATAGAGAGGATCAGCGGAGAACTTACAGACCACTACGACCCAAGAGACAAGGTTTTAAGGCTATCCGACAGGATTTACAATAGCAGATCTATAGCAGCACTTGGCATACTTGCACACGAAATAGGGCATGCATTGCAAGACAAGGAAGACTATGTGCCACTGAAACTCAGAGGTATAATTGTACCTGTAGCAAACATAGGCTCAAACCTCGCTATACCATTTTTCTTCTTGGGGTTTATATTCTATATACCCACACTGATGGACATTGGTATATTAGCATTTTCTCTTGCTGTACTGTTTCAGCTAATCACACTGCCAGTCGAGTTTGATGCAAGTAGAAGGGCAATAAAACTACTTACTAATCTTGGTCTGGTATCCAACTTCGAGATAAAAGGTGTAAAGGCCGTCCTATGGGCTGCTGCCATGACGTATGTGGCAGCAACTGCAATGGCAGCATTACAGCTCTTACGGCTGATTATACTGAGGGGAGAAAGAGAATAACCATGCCATTTTTACTGCTTTTGATATTACTTCTATTGTTCTCTCCTTTCCTTTTGGTGCTGTTGCCGTTCTTTCTAATAGGGATTTTGCTGTTCTTACCATTTGGATTTTCTATACAAGCATTTCTGACACTCGTAACGGTACCCGTAGAATTTTACAAGATAGCCACCAACAAAAGAGTGAGGAAAAATCACGCAATCGAACACGCAACAATAAATGTACTCGAAGAGACAGGAAGATATTCAAACCTTTCGGGACTTTCCAAGGAAGATGGATTTTTTATCAGAGGTCCATTAGAACCAGTAACAGTAGAAAGAGCTGCACGGGTAGCTCTGGCAAGACTTAAAAATGGAGAGACAGAGCTTGTTGTGCACAAACGGTGTGGAACAACCATGGCAACAATAAACTTCATTGCTGCAATAACATTTATTGCACTCCTGCTGATTACCGGTTATTTAAGTTTCTTAAATGTTCTGTTAGCACTTGTAGTTGCAACAATACTGGGACCAATCCTGAGTCCAACCGTGCAAAAACACATTACTACTTCTTCAGACGTGCATGACATGGAAATTGTGGGCGTACATTGGAATCTCGAACCATTGAGATATTGGGGAGTGAGAGTTATCTACCCAACAGATTTCTTTGTAGAAACCGCCCAGAAAGGCGACTATATGGAGGCTGAACTGATTTGAAGATAAGAGGTATAAGCATTTTACTCGTTCTCGTAATACTTGCCGTTGCAATAGGAGTGAGTTCCATCTACTACTTTATGAAGTTATATCTCGCAAAACCATCAACAACCGTACCAACGCTCGTGGGTAAAAGCATAGAAAAAGCAACAGACATCGCAACCAAGTATGGGCTATACTTAAAGGTCTCAGGGAAAAAGCCATCACCACTATACGATGTCGATGTTGTTATAAGCCAAAAACCAAAAGCAGGAAGAATTGTAAAGCAGGGAAGCATAGTATATGTATATGTGAGCTTAGGCAGCAAAGGTGCTATGCTTTCACTGACGGGAAAACCATATCAAGAGGCAGTAAAAGAGATTCAAACTCATGGATTAAGTGTGGGCGACATAGTGAAGATTCCATCAGACAGTTTCCCCAAAGGGACAGTGATAGCTCAGTATCCAATATACATTACAGGGGAACACACTAAAAAGGTAGATTTACTTGTGAGCCTTGGAAAAGCAAAGGAGAGTAAAGCAATAGAAGAAAAACTCCCAGAGGTCTCTATACCTTCTACTGTTAAACAGATACCCAAAGAAGCAAAAAAGACCGAACAGGCCAAACCAAAAGAAAGCACCAAGAAACCTAAACCCCCAATGCAGAGCACACCTCAAAAACAAAACAAGGAAAAACCAGAAAGTCATCCTACCACTACAGGTATGAAAAAGATAACATTTAGTTTCAACACACCGAAAAAGAAGGCAACCTACAAGATGACTGTTGTAAGGATAGACAAAAAAGGTAGCCACATTGAACTACAAAAAGAAGTGAAAGGAGGACAACACATAGAGGTAGAACTTTTTGTCCCAAAAGGTTATAATGTGATAAGGATACTACTGGACGGAAAGTTCTACAGAGAGGACAGGTATTACTAATGGCAGTAAAAATATCTGCATCGATACTGAATGCTGATTACCTGAATCTACAAAGAGAGATAGAAAGCGTAATAGGATCTACAGATTGGATACATGTTGATGTAATGGATGGACACTTTGTTCCAAACCTTACATTTGGGTGGAAAATGGTCAGTAGCATAAGAAAGCGATTTAGTAACTTTCTGGACGTGCATATCATGGTAGAACCAGCCGACAGATTTGTGGAGACGTTTTGCAATGCAAAGCCTGACCTACTGACATTTCATATCGAGGCAACGCATCATGCACACAGACTGGCTGAATACATCAAAAGCAAAGGGATAAAGGTGGGCATATCGTTAAACCCAGCAACACCCATAGAGTTGCTAAAGGGCATAATGGATTATGTAGACCTCATCCTCATTATGAGTGTAAATCCAGGTTTTGGAGGACAAAAATTTATTGAAGGAAGCATAGAAAGGGTAAAAGAAGTAGCCGAGATGAGAGAAAAACGGAACCTCAATTTCCTGATAGAAATAGATGGAGGCATATCGCCTGACAATGCAAGAAAAGTAGTAGAAGCCGGCGTGGATGTGCTGGTGTGTGGAAGTTATATATTCGAGTCAGAAGACCGTAAGAATGCCTTAAACACATTGAGAGGTGTGGCAGATGGCAAGACTGAGTGAATACCTAAAAGAGACAAGAGAAAGTAAGGGTATGAGCATAAAAGAAATATCGGAGATAACAAAAATCAATCCAAGATACATAAAGGCAATAGAAGAGGCCAACTACGAAGTGATAGGAGGAGATGTCTACTGCAAAGGATTCATAAGGAACTACGCAAGAAGCCTTGGCCTTGACCCTGAAGAAGCAGTAAGGATGTACAAAGAGGAAAAAGGCGAAAAAAAAGAAGAAACACCAAAAACAGAAGAGTTAGAAAAGCTGTCACGGTATGAAGACAGGAAGAAGATAAAAAGAGCAAAAAAGCCTGTAAGATGGGTAATATACCTCATAGCACTCATACTCATCGGCGTCAGTGGAGGACTCCTGTTCTGGCAGATATCACACAAGCAAATCCCTCTGCAAAGCAGCACAGTCACACAAAAGGAAGAAGTAAAACCTCCTACACAAAAAGCGGAAGAGAAGGGCAAAACAGAGAAAATTGTTGCCACAAAACCTGAAAATACAAGCACCAAACAGCAAGAAACCAATACACAAGAGGTCAAAAACTCACAAGAAGGTAAAGCAACACAGGGTGCTGCTGTCAGCAACAAGAAGGAGAACGCAAAACAGGAGGCTTCTCCTCCCAAAAGCAATCAGCAAAAAGAAGAAGGGATAAAAGAGCAAAAAAAGAAAGAAGAAGTAACAGCACGGGTAGAAGAGCAGAAAAAAGCTGCCACGGAGGAGAAGGAAAGGTCAATTACACTTCAGGGAAAAGTAGTAGCAAAAACATGGGTAAGAGTATCTGTAGATGGAAAGGTGGTGTTCGTAGGTATACTTAATCCACCAAAAGAGGTATCTTGGACGGCAAAAGAGAGCATAAAGATAAGGGTTGGAAACGCCGGAGGGATAGAATGGAGTCTTAACGGAAAGGATATAGGATACTTTGGAAAACCAGGAGAAGTAGTTACAAAGGAGTTTAGTCCTAAAGGAGAATAAAGTTTGGACTTTGAGATTATCAGCCTTGGTTGTCCTAAAAACGAGGCCGACAGCGAGATCATATATAGATTATTGAGTAATTCTCATTTAGATAATAGTAACTCAAAAGTCGCGGTAGTAAACACATGTGCATTTATAAGAGATGCTGTAAGCGAAAGCATCTCTACTATTTATGCATTGGCAAAAGAAAAGCAAAAGGGTAACATTCATAAACTCATCGTAACGGGTTGTCTCGTAAACAGATATGGCCAAAGCCTCCCAAGGATATTTCCTGAAGTCGATGCATGGATAAGTACAGGGAATATCCTTAAGATATCAGAAATTATAAGGAACGGTAAAGGTATATATATTGAAAATCCACTTAGGAGCTACAAGAGACTATTCAATGCAAATGTACTGGGAAAGGCTCTATATCCTGAGAGAAGATACAAATATGTAAGAATAGCAGATGGATGTAACAATGCATGCTCCTTCTGTATAATACCTACACTAAGGGGTGGCTACAACAGCAGGAGTATAAATTCTATACTCAGTGAGATAAAACAGAGCATAGAAAGTAGTATAAAAGAGATTATCCTGGTAGCCCAAGACCTTACCGACTATGGAAAGGACATAGGGCACTCATTAGAAGAGCTCCTATCAGAAATCCTCAAAATAAAGGGGGACTTCTGGGTAAGGATGTTATATCTTTATCCTGGCAAGATAAGTGACCATCTTATAAACATGGCAGCAGAGAAAAAGGAGAAGCTCATACCCTATTTCGACATACCCATACAACATATAAGTGACAAAATCCTAAATCTCATGAGGAGGAAGACCAACTCCCAAGATATAAGAACGCAGATTAAAGATATAAGGAACAACATAAGTGACGCAGCTTTGAGGACTACCGTTATGGTAGGATTTCCTGAAGAAACTGAATCAGACTTTAGAAGACTTCTAAACTTCATCGAGGAAGTAGAGTTCGATAGACTTGGAACATTTGTATTTTCCAAAGAGTATGAGAACCCGTATCTACAGAGCTTAAAAGAGGTTAAGAAAGGTATTGCAAGGAGAAGGAGTCACAGGGTTATGAGACTTCAGCAGAGAATATCCTACAAAAAAAATCTGAAGTTCATAGGAAGGGAGCTAAAAGTGCTTGTGGAAGGCTATGACAAAGAGGCTCAACTATTTTACGGTAGGAGCTATAGAGATGCACCAGAAATAGACGGTATAGTATGGATAACGGATAACTCTGCAAAAATAGGAGAGTTTAACCTCGTAAAAATCACGGAGGCATGGGAGTATGACCTTGCAGGAGTGATTGCAAGTTGAATATTTACTTCAGAAAGACTTCAGTGTATTTATCCACACTCTTCGGGATAGGAAAATCTCCTTACGCACCGGGAACAGTAGGAACAATTGCAGCAATGCTTATAAGGTGGAAGTGGGAACCATCATGGTGGGAACTGCTCATCATATTCTTTGTAGGAGTATACATAACATCAGAAGCAGAAAAGGCCTTGCGCAAAGAAGACCCACCTCAGGTAGTGTGGGATGAAATGTTAGGGTATTTCATAGCAATGTATGGCTTTTCACCCAAATCCATGATAGCAGCATTAGTGCTCTTCAGGATATTTGACATCTTGAAAGGTTTTCCCATAAACAGGATAGAAAAGCTTCGGGGAGGTTGGGGCATAATGCTGGACGATGTAGTTGCAGGTATCGAAAGTAATCTTCTCCTCTGGACAATAGTAACCTATTATGGAATAAAGGCATGAGGTTGAACAAAGATGGTAAACGTAGCAGTAATAAACATAGGCACAGAGCTCACAACGGGCTTGAGGGTAAATACGAACATGGCAACTCTCGGTAAGGAGGTACGCAAGTTAGGCGGTAGAGTCCTTCTTGGCATGGCTGTGGGAGACAGCAAAGAAGACATAGAAAGGCACATAACATACGCCCTACAGCATTCAGACATCGTTGTTACGACCGGTGGATTGGGACCTACACATGACGATGTAACAAAAGAAGCCATAGCATCCGTATGTGGGAAAAGGCTTATATTTAGTGAAAATGTATGGAAGAACATAAAGAAATTTATAGAATCACACAAACTTACCGTAAATAAGGAATATGTGAAGAATCAGGCCTTTGTCGTGGAAGGAAGCACACTTTTTCCCAACAGGTATGGAACTGCGCCCGGACTCGCTGTAAAGAAAGGAGGAAAATACATAGTAGCACTACCCGGCGTTCCCTGGGAAATGGAGTCTATATGGAAAGAGGGCGTTACTGAGTGGTGGAAAACCACCTTCGGCAGTTCGAAGTATTACGTAAAGGTTCTGCACACATCAGGCCTAAAAGAATCTGAAGTCTCTGCAAAGATCAAAGAACTACTCAACAAACACATAGGTATTCTTGCATCACCCGGAAAGGTAGACATATTCATAACAGCGGAAACAAAGGAGCTCGCAGATAGCATCTCAAGGAAGATATCAGAAAAACTCGGTAACTATATATTCGGAATCGGTGATGAGCTGCTTGAAGAAGTAATAGGGAAAATTTTGAGAGAAAAGGAATTAACCCTTTGTATCGCTGAGTCCTGCACAGGTGGAATGCTATCACATAGAATCACCAACATACCCGGAAGCTCAGATTACTTTCTCGGAGGGGTCATAAGCTATCATACAGCAGCAAAAGAGAAGCTTCTAAATGTATCAAGTAAACTCATAGACAATTACGGGGTAGTTAGCACAGAGGTGGCAACAGCCATGTCGGAAGGAGTAAAATCCATATTTGGAGCAAACATTGGAATAGGAATCACAGGTATTGCAGGACCAAGTGGCGGCACAGAAGACACGCCAGTTGGAACAGTTTGCATTGCGGTATCTTTCGAAAAAACCGTATCAGAAAGGTATCACTTCATCGGAAATAGACTAAAAATAAAGGAGTGGGCTACCAACATGGCACTCCACAAACTATGGAGGACTATAAGTGGATAGGTTATTCATTGCCCTGTGGTTTCCAGAGGAGACAAAAGAGCATTTAGATGGTATAATTAAGAAATACAGAAAGGGATTTCACAATTTGAAGTGGGTCGAGGGCAGAAATCTGCACCTAACACTGAAATTTATAGGAGAGGTCAACTCGCAGATGAGAATGCAGATAGAGGAAGTCTTGCAAGCGTTCTTTCTGGAAAACAGTTTTAAGATATTTGAACTGTCTATATCAGGAGCAGGAGTGTTCCCCTCGTGGACAAATCCAAGAGTCGTATGGCTCGGGATACAACCAGAAGAAGTGGTGAAAAGGATTAAAGGTATATGGGAAGGTATAGAAGAACATCTATCAAAAGCAGGAATACAAAAAGACAGCAGGGGATTTTCACCTCATATTACACTTGCCAGAACAAAAAGGAAACTACCTATACCCGAGATTAAACGGTTGAGAAGCGAGTTAAATAAAGGAGACTTTTCCAACATTGACCTGAAGATAAATCGGATATGCCTTGTAAAGAGTGCACTTACACGCGAAGGTCCTATATACGATGTAATAAAATCGTATAAAGCAAGGAGGGATTGAATCAATGGCTGATAAGGAAAGATTAAATGTGTTAAACAGAACCATAAGTAACATAGAGAAAATGTTTGGTAAAGGGGCAATTATGAGACTGGGAGAGAAAAGCACGCAGAGTGTAGATGTGATATCTACCGGAATATTGCCACTTGACCTTGCACTTGGTGTCGGTGGTTTACCAAAGGGTAGAGTAGTAGAGTTGTATGGACCCGAGGGCTCGGGAAAGACAACGCTTGCACTCCATTTCATAGCATCTGCGCAGAACCAAGGTGGCATAGCAGCATTTATAGATGCAGAACATGCTCTTGACCCTATGTATGCAAAGGCAGTAGGAGTGGATATAGACAATCTTCTACTATCCCAACCAGATAGCGGCGAACAAGCCTTATCCATACTCGAAATGTTAGTAAGCAGTAGTGCTGTTGACATAACAGTAGTGGATTCGGTTGCCGCACTGGTACCACAGGACGAGTTAAAGGGCTCTATAGGAGATATAACGGTCGCATCTCAGGCGAGATTAATGTCTCAAGCATTAAGGAGGCTAACTGCTTTAATAGGAAGAACAAAGTCCATAGTAGTGTTCATAAATCAGGTCAGGTCAGACATAAACGCCACAGGGTATGGTAGAATCACAAGAGAGATAACACCTGGTGGAAGGGCTCTAAAATTCTTTGCATCTTTGAGACTCGATGTAAGAAGGATTGCTGGAATAAAGGGCGACGACAGGGAAATAGGTCACAGAGTTAAGGTAAAGGTTGTAAAAAACAAGGTTGCACCACCGTTTAGGTTAGCAGAATTTGATATAATCTATGGTAAAGGCGCTTTGAGAGAAAGAATACTGCTGGATATGGCAACAGAGATGAATATAATAAAAAGGTCTGGAAGCTGGTATTCATTTGAAGGAGAGGCAATAGGACAGGGAAAGGACAATGCAGCAGCATACATAGCAGAACACCCAGAGCTTCTTCAAACTATTGAACAGAAAATCAAAGAGGCATCTGGAATGGTAATGTACAATTACGGAGCTGTCGAAACAGAAGAAGAGTAAAGGCGTAAAGGACATAAACCTTTGAGTAAGTGTGTAATAGGACCTTGATAATAAAATAGGGGGTGGAAGTAAGATGTATTTAATCGTCGCTGTACTCGCTTCATTGGCTATGGGTATAGTCATAGGCATCCTGCTCAGAAAGTATATAACGGAGCACAAAATAGAGGGTGCAAAGAGAGATGCCGAAAATATACTAAAAGCTGCAAAAGAAGAGGCAAATGCAAAGAAAAGAGAAATTATATTGGAAGCCCGAGAAAGGGCACACCAGATAAAGATAGATACAGACAGAGAAGTAAAAGAAAAGAGGCAGGAGATTCAAAGATTAGAGAAGAGACTGCTCCAGAGAGAAGAAACACTTGACAGGAGATTGGCAGGACTTGAGAGAAGAGAGTCCATTTTGGAAGAAAAAGAGCACCACATAGAAAAACTCCTAAGGGAAACAGCGGAGATAAAAGAAAAGGAACTAAAAGAGCTGGAAAGCATAGCAAAGATGTCTCAAGAGGAAGCAAAAGAACTCCTGCTGGTAAAGATAGAAGATGAAGTAAACAAGGAGGCTGGAGCTTTAATCAGAAAAATAGAAGAAAATGCAAAGAGAGAAGGAGAGATGAGAGCAAAAGAGATACTTGCAACTGCAATACAGAGGTGCGCTGTTGAACACACTTCCGAGATTACGGTTTCAGTTGTACCTCTGCCCAATGATGAGATGAAAGGCAGAATCATAGGCAGAGAAGGAAGAAACATTAGGATATTTGAGCAGCTTACAGGTGTTGACCTTATAGTAGATGACACACCAGAGGCCGTGGTGTTGTCCTCTTTCGACCCTGTCAGGAGAGAGGTTGCAAGAAGGGCACTTGAAAAGCTAATAGGAGATGGAAGGATACACCCTGCAAGGATAGAAGAGTTAGTGGAAAAAGCAAAAGCTGAGATAAACAAAGAGAGTATGCTTGCAGGTGAGGAAGCCCTTATGGAAATGGGAATTGAAGGGGTTCACGAAGAAATAATAAAGCACCTTGGAAACTTAAAGTACAGGAGAAGCTACGGGCAGAATGTATTGCAGCATTCCATAGAAGTAGCATACATTGCAGGTATGCTTGCAAATGAACTCAGTGTGGACGTGCAACTCGCAAAGCGGGCAGGTCTGCTACACGACATTGGTAAGAGCATAAGCCTAAACACAGAAGGTACACATGCCCTACTTGGAGCAGAGATAGCAAAAAGATACGGAGAGAAACCAGAGGTGGTTCATGCTATTGCAGCCCATCACGGAGAGGTAGAAGTCCAGTCTCTGTTGGACATAATCATACAAGTCAGCGATGCAGTATCTGCATCCAGACCGGGAGCAAGAAGGGAGAGCCTCGAAACATATATTAGAAGGCTCGAAAAGTTGGAAGAAGTGGCAAACAGCTTTTCAGGTGTAAGCAAGGCATATGCTATACAGGCAGGCAGAGAGCTACGAATCATCGTAGACTCTGATATAGTAGATGACGACAGCTCCTACAAACTGGCACGTGATATAGCCAAAAAGATAGAAGAAACATTAAGCTATCCTGGACAGGTAAAGGTAGTAGTCATAAGAGAGACGAGGAGTATAGAGTATGCAAAGTAATCTAAGAATACTGTTTATAGGAGATATTATAGGCAGACCTGGTAGGAGGGTAATAAAATCCCTCCTACCAGAGATAAAAAAGAAATATGACGTTCACTTTACCATAGCAAATGGTGAAAACTTGGCAGGAGGGCTTGGCATAACAAAATCAACTGCTGAAGAGGTACTGAAATATGGTATAGACTGTCTCACCACTGGGAATCATGTATGGGACAAGAAAGAAGCATATGAGTTACTAAATAACAGCCCAAATATACTAAGACCTTTAAACTATCCTCCCGGCGTTCCGGGAAGGGGCATCTGTACTGCAAAATTTGAAGATATACCTATAACCGTAGCAAATATACAGGGAAGGGTGTTCATGCCGCTAACCGATTGTCCATTCAGAAAAATAGAAGAAACTCTAAAAAGGATACCAGAAAACCAGATAGTAATTGTAGATTTTCATGCAGAAGCAACATCAGAGAAGATCGCAATGGGGTGGTTTTTAGATGGCAGGGTTTCTGCTTTAATAGGCACACACACCCATGTAGCAACTGCAGATG
>JAGHAJ010000034.1 GCA_021161545.1 Synergistota bacterium
ACAATGTAACGATGAAGGTGAGTTTGATAAAGCCGATAGCGTTAGAGAAGGGGTTGCGGTTTGCTATAAGAGAAGGTGGAAGGACAGTAGGTGCTGGTGTTGTCACCGAAATAATAGAATAATGGAGAGATAAAAATGGCGGCAGAAGTAGTAACACTTATGTGTACAGAATGTAAAAATAGGAACTATACTACCTATAGAAACAAGAAGACAAATACCCAGAAATTAGAGCTAAGGAAGTTCTGTCCTGTGTGCGGTAAACACACCCTCCATAAAGAGATAAAGTAAGCTGGCATAGGCCCGTGGCTCAATTGGCTAGAGCACCGGACTCCAAATCCGGGGGTTGCAGGTTCAAGTCCTGCCGGGCCTGCCAGTTTTTTTATGCCTTTTGCTATATTGAATTTGGCAGGTATAAAAATACCTTCCCCATGTTATAATAGTATGGGGAGGTATTTAAGAGTGGGGAAATATGTGTTGCTTCTTTTGCTTTTCTTGTATCCTTCTTTTTGTAGTGCATCTTCCATTGTGTATATTTCTAAGATAAATGGCTTTATAAATTCCATTACTGTGAAACATGTAACGAGTGTTATAAAATCAGCGGAAAATAGCAGCGGAAAGATTGTGATATTCTTAATGGATACACCTGGAGGACTATTAGAGTCTGCTCGGCAGATTGTCAAACTCTTCTTGTCATCGAAGGTTCCAATAGTTGTCTTTGTGTATCCGAAAGGTGCAAGGGCAGCTTCGGCAGGTACATTTATAGCAGCATCCGCAAATGTGATTGCTATGTCTCCTGGAACAGTTATAGGTGCAGCACATCCTGTAAGTATAAGTGTATCACATATTAGTGCGGATACCAAGAAAAAAATTGTAAACTATTTGGTTGCATACATACGAGCTATTGCAAAGGATAGAAACAGACCCTTTGAATGGTTTGAGAATGCTGTTAAAAACAGTGCTACCTTGACGGCAGATGAAGCATTTAAGAGACATGTTGCGGATTTTCTGGTGAGCGATGTTGGTTCTCTTCTAAAAAAGCTGAACGGATACCCCGTGGTTGTAAATGGTAAGAAACTATATTTAAATACAAATGGTGTGGAAAAGAAAATATACAGTATGTCATGGGATGATAAATTTTTGCATGCAATAGGTAACCCCAATATGGTGTATGTGTTGCTTTTGATTGCGTTTTACGGGATAATATTTGAACTTGCAAGCCCGGGTGCCATATTTCCCGGTGTTGCAGGAGCAATCGCGCTATTGTTGTTCTTATTTGCTCTTCATATAATACCTGTAAACTCTGTGGGAGTTGCCTTAATAGTCTTGGCTATAATACTGTTTATAGTGGATTTAAAGGTTCCATCGCATGGAATACTCTCTGCGGGGGGAATAGTATCTCTGTTATTGGGGTCATTTATGCTTGTTGGTAGTAAGAGTTCTCCTATGGTTTCTGTCTCTATCAGTCTTATATTTGGGGTGGCTGGAGCTACGGCTGCATTTTTTGTCTTTGCGCTTTCTAAGGCAATTGTGGCTCAAAGAAGAAAGGCAGTATCAGGAAAAGAGGGTATGATAGGAGAGATGGGGTATGTAATTGAGTGGAATGATAGAGGTGGAGTTGTCCTTGTGCATGGGGAGAGGTGGAATGCAGTAGCGGGAAGGGGTGTGTATACCTTAAAGAAGGGCGACAGGGTAAGGGTAAAAGGGATAATAGAGGGATTAACGCTTGTTGTTGAGGAGCTAAAGGAGGAGATAGGTGATGGATAGTATATATTCTGCTGTTTCTGTGGGTTCGTGGATAGGGGTCATAATAGTTGTGGCCATAGTTGTCTTTTCTGCGATAAGGGTGCTGAGGGAATATGAAAGAGGTGTTGTATTTCGCCTTGGGAGATTGATAGCTGCTAAGGGACCGGGTCTTGTATTTCTAATACCGATAGTGGACAAGATGGTTAAAGTGAGTTTGAGAATAGTAACTATGGATGTTCCTGTTCAGGAGGTTATAACAAAGGATAATGTACCTATAAAGGTAAACGCTGTCGTATATTTCAGGGTGATAGATCCAATAAAATCAGTTATAGAAGTGGAAAATTTTGTAAATGCGACTTCGCAGATTGCTCAGACTATTCTCAGGAGTGTAGTTGGACAGATAGAATTAGATGAGTTATTATCGCAGCGTGAGAAGGTAAATCAGACTCTTCAGAGAATAATAGATGAGCACACAGGACCATGGGGAATAAAGGTTAGTGCAGTGGAAGTAAAGGATTTGGAACTTCCTGAGGGTATGAAAAGGGCTATGGCAAAACAGGCGGAGGCAGAGAGAGAAAGGAGGGCAAAGATAATAAATGCTGAAGGGGAGTTTCAGGCAGCGCAAAAATTGGCAGAAGCATCCAAGATAATGTCCTCCCAACCTATGGCACTTCAATTAAGATTCTTGCAGACTATGAGGGAAATATCCTCGGAGCACAATACTACCACTATACTGCCGTTCCCAATAGAGCTTATCAAGCCGCTTTTGGGCAAGAATTTATACGAAAAGGAAGGAGAGTAAAAAATATGAAGAACATACCTCTATTGAACTTAAAGGCTCAATATGAATCTATTAAGGGAGAGATTAATTCCGCTGTAATGGAAGTGCTTGAAAGTCAACAGTTTATTTTGGGGGGCAATGTAAAAGAGCTTGAAAGAGCTGTGGCCAAGAAGAGTGGAGTTAGATACGGAATAGGTGTTGCCTCTGGTAGTGATGCATTATTGTTATCTCTCATGGCGATAGGGATGAAAGAAGGAGATGAAGTGATAACTACCCCTTTTACATTTTTTGCGACAGTGGGTTCTATAGTAAGGCTAAAGGCTAAGCCTGTTTTCGTGGATATTGATCTAATGGATTTTAACATGCGTTTAGGAGATGTAGAATCATCAATAACTGAAAGGACAAAGGCAATACTTCCTGTTCATCTGTATGGACAGATGATAGATATGTGTGAACTTAGGAAGATAGCAGACCGTCATGATGTTGCACTTGTGGAGGATGCAGCACAGTCAATATTTGCTTATCAGAGAGCGGGAGATACCAAGGTTATAGCAGGTTCGGTTGGTATGACTGGTTGTATATCATTCTTCCCATCGAAGAATCTTGGTGCATATGGGGACGGTGGAATGATAGTTACAAACGATGAAAAGCTTGCAGAATTGCTGATGCAGTTAAGGGTTCACGGGGCATCTAAACAATATTATCATAAATATGTGGGAATAAACAGTAGACTTGACGAGTTACAGGCAGCTATCCTTAGAATAAAGTTAAAGTATGTAGATAAATGGATAGAAGCTCGTAGGGAAAAAGCGGATAACTATAGGAAGCTGATGAGAGAGAAGGGTTTGGATGAATTTGTGGAGTGTCCAAAGGAAAAAGAAGGGTTTTATCATACATATCATCAGTTTACAATTAGAGTGAAGAAAGACAGAGATGCACTTATGAAATATTTGAATGAGAACGGTGTTTCATGTAGAGTCTATTATCCACTACCACTCCACCTGCAGGAGAGCTTTGCTTCTTTGGGGTACAAGAAAGGGCAATTTCCTAATGCTGAGAAAGCTTCTGATGAAGTCCTTTCTATACCGGTGTATCCAGAGCTCTCTTTTGGGGAGCAGGAATATATAGTAAACAAAATAGGTGATTTCTATGGACTATAGAGAGATACCATTCTTTAAACCTTATATAACGGATGCGGAGATAAAAGAAGTTGAGGATACTCTGAGAAGCGGATGGCTTACACTTGGTCCAAAGACAAAGGTATTTGAGAAAATGTTGGCAGACTTTTTGGGTGTTAGGAATGTTGTTGCATTGAATTCTGGTACAGCTGCCCTTCATTTGTCACTCGTAGCCCTTGACATAAAAGAAGGAGATGAAGTGATTACTACACCTTATACGTTTGTCTCTACGGTAGCAGTCATAATACAGAGTGGTGCAAAACCCGTCTTTGTTGATATAGAACCATCTACTATGAATATTGATGTTTCTTTAATAGAAGAGAAGATAACTGAGAGGACAAAGGCAATAATGCCAGTTCATATTGCAGGGCAACCTTGCGATATGGATGAAATAACAGACATTGCACATAAATATAAACTCTTTATCTTGGAGGATGCGGCACACGCTTTACCTGCCTACTACAAAGGCAGAATAATAGGGACTATAGGTCATACGACTTCGTTTAGCTTTTACGCAACGAAGAATCTTGTGACTGGTGAGGGAGGAGCTTTAGCTACTGACGATACGAATTTAGCGGAAAAAATAAGGGTTTTGAGCCTTCATGGTATAAGTAAGGATGCATGGAAAAGATATACTTCATCCGGTAGCTGGTATTATGAGGTTGTCCACTTGGGCTTCAAATATAACTTTACCGATATACAAGCGTCTCTTGGTATAGTACAACTGCAAAGATTACAAGAAATGCAGAAGATGAGAAGGCATGTGGCAGAAATGTATTATAGTATGCTTTCTGATATTGAGGAAATGGAATTGCCGTTTGTAAAGGAAGATAGAGAGACAGCGTGGCACCTCTTTATAATCAAGTTGAATCTGCATAAGCTTAATATTAGCAGAAACGAGTTTATAGATAGGCTCTCAGAAAAAGGCGTAAAAACAAGTGTTCACTTTATACCTGTGCATTACCATCCTTATTATCAGAAAATGGGGTACAGGAAAGGCATGTATCCTATGGCAGAGGCAGTATATCGGCGTTCTGTATCTTTGCCATTTTATCCTCAAATGACGGAAGATGATGTTAGGTATGTAGCAAACAGTATTAAGGACATAATATCTAAGGAGAGATTAAAGGTTTGAAAATAGGAGCAATACTGTTAGCAGCAGGAAAAGGCACAAGGGCAAATCTGAACATACCAAAGCAATTTATAAGAATAAATGGCAAAGAGATGTGGGAATACTCGTTTGAAATAGCTTATAGGATAAGTAAAGTGGAAGACATTATCGTTGTGACATTGGGGGAATGGATAAAACATATAGAAGAAAAAGTAGGATGTAAGAGGGAAAAATCCATTACCGTAATAGAAGGAGGAAATAAAAGGCAGGAATCCGTTTATAACGCTCTTAAGTTTATGTCTGATAGAGATATAGATGTAGTTGCTATACATGACACAGCAAGACCTATGGTATCAGAAAATAACTTCATAGATTGTATAAATATGGCAATAACGCATAGTGCTTGTACTGTAGTTTCTGGGGTGGTAGATACTATGGTTATAGTACGAAATGATAGTATAGAAGATATTGCACCACGTCTGGTATTGTATCATGTTCAGACACCACAGTGCTTTCAATTTGATGTTATATGGAGAGCTCATAATAATGCAAGGGAGAAATATAATGCATACACAGACGATGCAACCTTGGTTTTGAAAGAGCTTTCCATGGATGTAAAGGTTGTCAAAGGGAACAGATTAAACATAAAAGTTACATCTTCAGAAGATATAGAGCTTGTAAAATACTTAATGTCAAGAAAGTAGATTTCTATTTATTAATGTCCGATAATATATGTTATGTAAACTTCATATGTAAAAGTTTACCTTTGCTCCGCTTCTGCTCCACTCGGAGGCACAAAAGTTTGCGCCTCCCAAGGTTTATCTTTACAATATAGTATATGGAATCTTTTTTAGGTTGCAGAAATGGATAAGTTCGTCTACGTAATCTCCATATACGCCGTGGATATGGTTGCATGGATAGTATTTCATAAAGTTATCCATCGTAGTGTTCAATTTTATGTATGCATGCGGCCATTCTATCTGTACTCTATTGGCAAGCTCTTTCATCTGACTTTCAGGCATTTCCACGACTTTACCCGTTACTATAGTCATGTGATACTGACCGTTTTTCCTCGTAAGTCTTGCCAGTGTCATATCTCCTGGTGCGGCGAAGTGCTTAACTGCTGCGCCTCCTGCAGGAAAATAAAAGCTTTGCGGATAAAATGTGACTTTTTTGAGGTTTTCCTCTGGATTGAACGAACGCCCTGCGTAGTATGTGGCATGATTTCCAGAATTACATAGATCTAATAGACCTTCCTTCTCAAAGTAGTGTCTTACATCGGCAAACAATACAGGTGTCTGTGCAATGTGCTTAAATACTTCCATGGTTAAAGCGCCATCCATGTCTGTTTCTGTGGCAGCAACTATGGGTTCTTTTGGGCCGTCCCAGTCGTATGGGTCATTCAAAAGCGCCTCTACTACATCCAGAGTTGCGTAGTTATTTGTTATCTCGGGTTGCCCCTTGAACCCAACAAAGTCCAACTCGTATTCATCTATAATCTCCCTTG
>JAGHAJ010000288.1 GCA_021161545.1 Synergistota bacterium
CCTATTACTTCCGTAATAGTAGCATTACCTATTGTACCTATAAACTTACCAAAATCTATTCCTCCACCTCCACCAGCCACTATCTTTCCTCCATACATGACACTATCCCATATCTTTCCCCCTATTGCTTCCCAAGAAAAACCTTCCTTATGAAGCTTAGTAAGGTTCACTTCTACTATGAGCGCCTTTATAAGAACCTGCTTTCGGCTCTTGTCCATATATTTTATAACGGGCAGAAGTGCCTGATACTCCTCGGGAGTGGCTTTTACTATGATGGAGTTTGTACCTGTATCTGCAGCAACAGTAACAGTAGAAACAACTCCTTTACCACCTTTCATTGTCTTTACAATGGCAGATAGATTCTTTGCAACCTTTTTTGCATTTGCATTCGAAAGATGGTAAATGTGAAATAGGCTCCTCCTCACAGGTGCCTTTCTGTCTAAGTGCTTCACAATTCCAAGAAGCCTTTTCATCAAGGGTTTCGAGGCAACTATGAGTAAGGCATTCGCTCTATCGTATGCTGCAACCTTGAATTCCGGCAATCCTCCACCCTTACCCACAAGTTTAGAAAGTTTCTGCGCCACTATGTCTGCATCTGCAACCCTCAGTGTAACCACCCTCATCTCAACATTCACACGGTCTATTTTCCTCACAACAGAGAGTATGCGCCTTATGTTAGAAGCACTATCTGTTATAACAAGGCTATTAGATGCAACAGCATAAGAGATGTTACCATATATGGATACCAGTGGTCTCACAACATTGTAAACATTTTTGACATCCACATTGTAAACAGGAACCACCTGCGTTACAAACACTACACCTCTCGCAGGCGAATATTTTCCCGAATACGAAGGTACCCCCTTTGTCCTTACATTTCTCAATGGCACTATCCTGTAAAAGCTACCCGAAGGCACAACAGTAAAACCGTTTGCCTCAAGCACAGAAAGGAACGCTCTGTAGGCATCTTTTATGCTCACAGCAGTAGGTGAAATCACAGTGACTTTACCTCTCACCTGAGGGCTAACCACAAAATTTTTACCAGTAAGTTCTGATATAAACTTTATAAACACGGATATATCCGCATCCTTAAAATCCAAGTGCACTCTCCCTGCAAGTCTTGCTTCCCTTGCCTTCTTATCAATCTCAGAGGCCTTGGTAGCAGCATACACATGCCCTACTGCAAATGCAAAAAACACTATAATCAGCACAACCAGGATGCTTTTCATCCTCACACCTACCCCTCCTTATCTAACATCATACTCAAGCACTATATCTTTATTCCCCCTCGTTATCCTCACTCTTATAATGTCAGACGACATTGCAGACTTCATAATGTTGAATATGTCCTGTGGCTGCTTCAGAGATATACCATTTATCTCCCTTACTATGTCTCCTGTTCGTAAACCCATGCGCCTGAGCACAGATTTAGAAGAAAGCCACCTTATCACATATCCTTTAATCTCCTTATCTCGGAAGTAAGGAGCTACATTAACCCTTGTCAGGAGCTTACTCACATTGCTGAAGTGAGAAAACAGGAAAGAGCGTGAAATTACATACCTATTATTACCCTCACTCCTTATATCTGCAACCTCATACTTACCTACAGTCCGCCCTGTGGTGCTTCCTTTAGAGTAAACAAATGTTAGATATAAGTGATCCCTACCTCTGCCAAATATCACCCTATCCCTTTGTATCTTCAAAACCTTTAAGTTACCAAAACTATCTCCCTCTTTCACCACTTTTATTTCTCCAGTGGCTACATCCCTTATCACAGCTCTATTCTCCTCTCCCACAGATATGCCGACAAGGAGAAGCTCGCCACCAGTGATGTTTTTAAGCACATGCGTTTCACCTACATCGGCATCGAGGATTTTCCATATCAGAGAATAGTCTTTTTCATGCTTGGCCGAAGTGGCTGTAGTAATTCTCCTTTTTTCTACTCTCTCTATTCCACCAAGATTCCTGTTAAAGTAGTCAACTATCACACCAGATGTAAAGAAAGCAAGTAAGATGACCATCGCAAACGGGAGGAATCTCATAGTCTGCCTTTCACCTCCACCCAATTACCTTCATTCACACCGATAGGTAAAAACCTCTCAAGCAATTTGTACAATACACCAGAAGGTTTAAGCTTTAACTCATAGCGAATGTGTCTTCCAGACAGATAAACCTTACCCATTGCTTCAATCCCTTTGCCCACAACGCGAATCTCCCTAACCTCCCAACCATCTCCTCGCCTCTTCAGTACCCCCTTACCCTCAGACATGTAAAGAACAGGTATGAAAGCACTCCCAACCTTGATATCGGTAGCATTCACCGTGAACTCCAACTTAAGCGAAAGAAGTCCCATTAATCTTGGCCTAACACGAACTCTCTGTATATCTACATTTACTCCCTCATACTCTATGCGAAGCTCCTTCAGGTATGCCGTTGCATAAAGCAGATTGATGTCCACATTCCCGACAGTGATACGTACATTGTGACCTTGTGCCATATCCTGCAGAAGCGATTCTATAGCACGGGTGTAAGGAAATCTCAACATTACAAACACCACAAGTGCCAAGACAAAAACAACTACCAGCCATTTGTACAAAATCTATGCCCTCCTACTCACTACAATAACCACATCTATGGTGTGCTTCCCGTGTTCCGTTTTTATTCTCATACTCTCAATACCCACTCCACTGTAGTGTTCTGCCATGTATAGAAGGAAGGTTACGAGATTTTTGTAATCTATGCCATTCAACCTTACTATATATCCTCTATCACCAGAAGGCGTCACATCCACGAGATTCCCTCCAAGTCCCGTATCTTTTGCAACCTTACTTAGTAGCGTAAAGAGGTCTGTTTTACCCACAGAATCTACTCTCATCCCTATCTTATACTCCGTAACAATTCTTTGTAACTCATTTAGCCGGTCTCTTGCAGATTTCAACTTTCTCCCGTAAAGGGTAGCCTCTTGGGTAAAGTAAAAGATACCGAAAGCAAGGCACACTGACACAATTCCCACCACAATAAAAAACCTACTCTTTAACATCTGCATCTATAACAAACCTCACCTTCTTTTTATCAGCACCCTGCCTTACACTTCTTATAGATACAGCAGTAAATATACTCTGTTTATCCATATTATCCTTAACCCGTTTTACCACATCAAGTCCTATCCCGATGGCAGTGAATTCTACTTCACTACCATTCCACCATATAGAGTCTATTCTCACTCCATATCCACCTACAGCCCTGGCAAGGGCATAAAGCAAGTCCAGCACTCTGTATGAATTACCTGCTCTCCTACCCATAAGTTTAATCTTCTGTCTTGCATTATAAAGTGGGTCATCTATCCCAACGCTACCAAAAACCTTTAAGTAAGTAGAGCTAATCTTTTTCTTGACTTCACTATATTCACCCTTCAACTCATAATAGTCCATCACAGCAGAAAAAAAGAGCACACCCATTATGAGAACACCAACAACTGCAGATACTTTCAGCTCATTACCGCTTAAAGAACTTCTACCTGCTGAGAGAAGATTTACTACCTCAGTATGCATGAACTCCCATTGAGGACTCCCTACCTGCTTTGCTCCCGGGAAAGGACCGCAAATGGCATATATACCATCAAGTCTACCTTCAAACATTGAAATCACAGATGTTACATCTTGCTCACTCTCTAATGACTTATGAAAAACAATAGACATACCATCAAATACCACCACATAGTTACTACCTATCAACAACTTTAAGCCATACCCAGACTCATCTCTTAACACCTCGTTGAAAGTAGCAACTGCTCCCAGAAAGTCAAAACCGGCAGAAACCGGTTTACTACCATGACTCCCCCACCACTGTACTTCATTCTGCACTATCTCCCTCTTGGCTGCCACAACGATAACCTTTCCCATGTCCTTCTGTGCATCAACGAAGTAAAAGTCATACAAATAGTCCTCAAGCTTTCCGGGGAGTTCAGATAAAAGCTCAACCCTTACTGCATCCCGCACCTTCTTATACTCAGAAAACGGAAACGCAAACTCCTTCGTGATTGCATACCTCTCTGGCAGTACTACATGTACCTTTCGTTTGGATACAACTCCCTCTATATCAGCAGATGCATGGGTATCAAACTCCTTCAATTCCCCCTGCATCCATATCCACACTTCCTCCATACCCCTTTTGACAACGAGTCTCTTACTCAAACCCAACATAAAGCAGCCTTCCCCCAGCTTTTTCCCTCTTCATAACCACTCTATACCTTCGCAGGACACCGTCTCTCTGCAACCTCACATCCGCTGTGATATACTCTGCCTTAAATGTCAGAATAGAACCTATACGATAAAGGACAGAAGGAGGTACCCCCATCTTCATCAGCTCTCTAATAGAGTGTATCTTTCTCTTTCTCCTAATAGTTACAATCCTTTCAACCATGTCCTTTGTCATTCTATCATCAAGCGACAACAAAAGCAACGCAGGAGCATAATTAACATTTATTTTACCCAGAGAATACACAGTTACATAAGGAGCCATCTTCTCATAATAACTTTCTGTGATATGTGATACCTGAAGCAATTCTCTTGTGGAGAGTAACATCCTATTAGGCACATCTCTTTCATTGCCACCAATCCTCTCAGCATCATCTGTATCCATGTAATCCAGCACACATGCGGTATAATCAGGTAATCTCAAGCTCCCGCAAAGTCGCCTAAACACGGAAACATACAGAGGGTCTGCAGTCCTGCAATCCGGTAGCAATAGAGAATTCAAGTTTAGAAGGCCATCATTGGAGGTTATACGAATCAAAACCCCCTCATCCGCCCAGTCTCTACCAACCATTTGTGAAACAGAAAACTTCTTCATTACATCAGAAAGCGATCTAATCACAGCTCTCAAGGAGAATGTAATCTCCTTACTCGCCCTATAGCTATTAGATGCTTTTACACTCATTCTTACAGCATAGGACATAAAGAGCACTATAGGAACAAGAACGGAAAAAACGATAATCGTCGAGATTAAAACAGACGCCTTTCTCCCCATTACAGTTTCAGCCTTATCTTGTCCCTCAGGTTCTGCTCTATTTCCGAGGCCTTGACTCTGAGTTCCAACACCAGATATTGTGGTAATGCCTCGTACTCTTTGTAGATTCCACTATAGATAATTCTTCCTTTATCCTGAAGATAGAGCCTCACGCTTTCAATATCCGTTATAAGGATGTGTGCCTTATTCTTATTAAAGCCGTTGGGTTTACCATCCACAGGTACATCTACCTGAGAGTAAACTTTACTTCCTTTAATCCAGTAAGTCCTCTCCACCACTCCAAGGCCCTTGCAAGAATAAGATGTCACCACAAAGAGGAGCAACCCATCTCCTCTATCAGGCGGTATGTAAAGATAGGTATAATCAGCAGGCAAAGAAGGTATGAGTCCGGTAATAGAAGCATTAAGGTCAAGGTCAAATGCAATAAGCATCCTGTTCAGTTCAGAATTTTCCTTTACAGATAGGTATCCCACCACCGTTCCATGAAACACACCAAAAAGAGACAACAAAACCACCACAATAATAGAAACTGCAACGAGCAGCTCTACCAGAGTAAACGCCTTTTTCAATAATCTACCTCCTCAAACACAAAGCCATTCACCACAAAACGGTATTTTTTCAGCCTGATGGGGGGGCTACCCATATATCCAATCATCTTACCCTTTGACGGTTTATGCAATCGAAGAATAGTCCACTCATCTACAGCCATTCTCAAAGATAGAGCATACTTCTCGTTCTTTATGGAAGAAACTACCGCAGAAAGGATAGCACTACCTAATGTTGCAATAACAACTACTGATATCAGGACTAATATAAGGCTGAAACCGCCTTTCATTTCTCAGACTTAAAGAGCTTTTTTACAGCTAACCTGAGTGCAGTAAAGGAGAGAAATTCTTTTTGTCCCGAGACAGTTCCCCTGAATGAGGCTATCGCATATCTGCTGTATGTGAGCTTATCGCCGTGATAGTAAGCTATACCTATTGCAGAGATACCCTGTCTGAGATTAAATATAGCAGGTATAATCAGGTCTGGCTTGGAAAGGTCCACAGGAAAAGCGGCAAGGAGTGTCGGGACAAAAATAATGCCATGCCTGTAAACAACGAGTTTCACCACATCTGCATCAAGGCGTTCTGCAACCTGACCGATATCCTTAGATGCCATAGGCAGAAGAAAACTTGCATTTCTTGGCTTAAAGTGGAATGGCCTTTTAATAGTATATTCTATGCTCTCCTTACTGTACCCCAATGACCACAACTCTTCTGCAAGTTTCTGTGGATTATTTGCATTGCTCTTTATCTCCCTGATGAGTTTCATATCCTTTAACACGGAAACAACTTCATCCATGGGAAGTACTATCTTACCCTGTTTAGAAAACTCAGCAGATACCAGATAATAAAAGTCATTCAGCAGCTGAGATTCCAGTGGTATTCCATACGGCGGCAAGATTGCAATTCTATCACCTGCATGAGTAACCCCACCCATAACCAACACTAAAAGCAACACCCATAGCGCCCTTTTCATCCATGCATCCCTCCTCTACACAACTTTCCACCTCGTGCCAAACTTTGTATCTTCTAAAACGACACCCATCTCTCTCAACCTCTCTCTTATCTCATCTGCAACCTCCCAGTTCTTATTCTTTCTCGCTTCCTCCCTTTCTCTTATGAGCCTTTCTATTTCCTGCACATCAAGGTCTTTGGATTTCGACTTCTCTTCAAAGATTCCCAAAACCGTATTTACAGAGAGAAGGGCTTCCCTCAACTTCTGTAAGACCGTCTTCTTCGGATTACTCGAAAGGTAAGGACCAAGTTCCCTAATAGTACTGAAAACAGCAGCAACTGCCTTAGGCGTATTGAAATCGTCATCCATTGCCGAAGAGAACTCGTTAAGTAGGGTATCAGCAAGTTCAAGACTGGTAAAGTCCTCTTTACTCCTTGGCTCTACCATTATATCTCTTGATAACATATCTTCTATATTGTAAAAGAAATTCTGCAATCTCTGTAAGCTTGATTCCACAGAACGAAGGAGTTCATCGGAGAAGTTAATCGGGCTTCTATAGTGTGCAGATAGCATGAAGAGCCTTATAGCCATAGGTCGATACCTCTTAAGTGCTTCCCTCGCTGTGAGGAAGTTCCCCAGAGATTTCGACATCTTCTCTTGATCTATCAAAAGATAAGCGTTGTGCAGCCAGTAATTGACAAATTTTCTTCCCGTAGCAGCTTCTGACTGAGCTATCTCATTCTCATGGTGGGGAAATATCAAGTCAGACCCACCGCAGTGAATGTCAAAAGGCACCCCAAGATATTTCATCGACATTGCTGAACACTCTATGTGCCAACCCGGCCTTCCCCTTCCCCATGGACTGTCCCAGAACGGCTCTCCCTCCTTTGTCGCCTTCCAGAGAGCAAAGTCCAGAGGACTCTTCTTACGTGTATCTACCTCTATTCTTGCACCAGACTGCAACTGCTCTATAGATTGCCCAGAAAGCCTGCCATAACCATCAAATTTCATAACATCATAATATACATCCCCATCAACAACATAAGCAAATCCTTTATCCATAAGCACCTGAATGAGATTTACTATCTCACCTATATGCTCGGTAGCACGTGGATATACAGATGCTCTCTTTATGCCAAGCGCATCCGCATCCTCAAAGTATGCCTTTATATAGCGCTCCGCTACCTCGTTCGTGCTCACACCAAGCTCCCTCGCACGATTTATTATCTTGTCATCTACATCGGTAAAGTTCTCCACGTAGGTAACATCAAATCCCTTGAACTCGAAGTACCTTCTAAAGACATCAAAGACAATAAAGGGTCTTGCATTGCCTATATGAAAGTAATTGTACACAGTGGGACCACATACATACATACCAACCTTACCGCTACTAACGGGTATAAACTCTTCTTTTCTTCTATTCAGCGTGTTAAATAGATAAATAGCCATTGCATCACTCTCCCTGAAATGTGCACTGTTATTTTACTTTATACAATCTATCAAATCAACCTCTGAAAGAACCTATTGCTATACCTTCTCCAAGGATTGTTGTTAACGTCAACCAAAAAGTTTACCACCATGATAACTAAAAACTTTACCACCCCTGCCAAAGATATAAATGACTTCATTTTTTCGTAATTTCTCTTCTCCAGGTACTCTCTTTGAATCTATACGATTCTCCATTGAAC
>JAGHAJ010000246.1 GCA_021161545.1 Synergistota bacterium
AGAGGTATCAACTTAACGGGTATTAAATCCAGAGAACCACTTTTAGAAGATATGATACCCATTGCCTTTTCCCTTTCTGCTCCTTCTAATTCTGGTGGCTGGTATATATCTTCATACCTATCTACTGCAAGGGCCAAATTTTTCTTGACAGGGGTAATCTGAGGAAATATAATAAGGAGTAGTGGGCGGTTAGTTCAGTGGGAGAACGCTTCCTTGACGCGGAAGAGGCCGCTGGTTCGATCCCAGCACCGCCCACCATTTTATTTAAAATTCTGCATCCCTTATCTCCGCCAAAGATTCCAATGCACTCTTCACCTGATGCTCACTACCAGTTATGGACAACACAACTGCACCTTCAGAATCACCAATACCACCAGCAGACACCAAGGTTGCACTAAGCCCAAAGAGCATCCCAAAGGCCTCTACCTCTGTAACTACCTTAGCATTGGTCACCGGCATCATACCAACCTTATAACCAAAGGACTCATCTATCTTGTATATACCAAGTGCATCAGCAGCCTGTATCACAGAAGGTATCAATTTATGCAGACCAATAGGCACAACAAGGTTTATACCCTTAGCCATCACCTTTCCTATGATATCACCTATGGTCCCTCCCCGTTCACTCGCCAACAAGACCCCAACAAAGCCATCAGGGTCAATCGCATTAGCACCTTTTATGAATACGTCTCCAGATTTCATCTTTTTCAATGCCTCATCAGTAGAGATACCAGAAATCTTCCCATTCACAATAACAAATGGTGGTATCCTATCATCTTTCGGCAAAACCTTCAACTCACCTTCATCAATATAGCCCGCTACATACTTCTCTTTGTTAATTTTTTCACCAATAAGCTCCTCAACAACGTAGGCATTGGTGTGTCCCATACCAATACATATTATTCCTTTCCTTTTCGCCCTCAAGACTTCGGGAAGTGCAACAACAGCTTTTGCTATCAACCTCTTAGATTCTCGAGGCCTTAAGACTATAACAGCCCTCATGCTTAAACCCCCCTTCCATAGTATAGACAACTGTGTTATCATTGTAGCAGAAAAAAACGGAAAGGGGTAGATATAAGATGGGGATGATTGTGGGAATTTTCGCAAGGGAGATTTTAGATTCAAGGGGTAACCCTACGGTAGAAGTAGATGTATCCTTAGAAAGTGGAGTTGTAGGAAGGGCTGCTGTACCGTCTGGGGCATCTACAGGTACATTCGAAGCGCTGGAGCTCAGAGACAAAGACCCAAAGAGGTATAACGGTAAAGGTGTCCTAAAAGCAGTGGACAATATAAATAATGCAATCGCTCCTGAAATCGTAGGAATGGACTCACTGGAACAGGTAACCATAGACAAAAGGATGATAGAACTTGACGGCACACCGGACAAGAGCAAACTTGGAGCAAACGCAATACTTGGGGTATCTCTCGCTTGTGCGCGGGCATCAGCAGAGGAACTCAGATTACCCCTATACAAATATATCGGAGGGACAAATGGGAAGCTATTACCTGTACCCATGATGAATGTCTTAAACGGTGGTAAACATGCAGACAACAATGTAGATTTACAGGAGTTCATGATAGTTCCAGTAGGAGGTGGTTCCTTCAAGGAAGCCCTGCGGATAGGAGCAGAAGTATACCACACACTAAAATCTACACTCAAAGAGATGGGGCTATCAACGGCCGTGGGAGACGAAGGAGGATTTGCACCAAACCTCAAGTCCAACGAGGAACCATTTAAGCTACTTATGAAAGCCATAGAAAAGGCCGGCTACAAACCTGGTGTTGACGTTGTCCTTGCAATAGACCCTGCGTCATCTGAATTCTTCAAAGATGGAAAATACATACTCAAAGCTGACAACAGAGAGCTCACATCCGAAGAGATGGTAGATTTCTACGAAAAGCTCGTAGAGACTTACCCTGCTATAGTATCCATAGAAGACGGACTTGCAGAGGAAGACTGGGAAGGCTGGAAGATACTCACAGAGCGACTTGGAAAAAAGATACAGCTTGTGGGAGATGACATCTTCGTGACGAACCCTGTAAGGGTACAGAAAGGCATAGATATGGGCGTTGCAAATTCCGTCCTGATAAAGCTCAACCAAATAGGAACACTAACAGAGACACTGGATGTCATAGAACTCGCAAAGAAAAACGGATATAAAGCTGTAGTATCCCATCGCTCCGGAGAAACAGATGATACATTCATCGCCGACCTCGTAGTTGCAACAAACCTTGGGCAGATAAAGACAGGAGCACCTGCACGAATAGAAAGAGTAGTAAAGTATAACCAGCTATTGAGAATAGAAGAAGAGCTCGGAGAGGTTGCCAAGTTTGCCGGAATGAGCAACTATAGATAAGGCATCCTTCAAAGAGGGGGCTACAAAATCTGCTCCCTCTTCCGCAAATTTCCTGGCCTTTTTGCAACTATCATATATTCCGCAAAACAACGTTTCTACACTTCCTTTGTTGCTGCGATAGTTCTGAACAAGCGCAAGGTCATCCATACCATCTCCAAAATAAATAGCTAAATTAGTCGGCATATATTCAAACAACATCTCTAATGCACGGGAGTCCGGCTTTTTTACACCTTTATCGGTATGAATAACCCTCGACATATCTATCTTCTCCTTCCACCCCAAAATGTTCAAGGCAAGTATAGATTCCTTTTCGTTTCTCCCCGTAACTATACCAAACTCAATCCCTTTGGGAATATCGGAAAGCTCAAATAATACCACCTCATTATTATACAAACCTTCCTTAAGCCACCTCTGAGGTCTAAATCCAAAAAGAAACTCACAGGCATCAATCCCACCATATATCTCCTTACACATCCTTCTTACCATAATTACCTCTTCCTGCGCAATGTCACAGAGTTCAAAGACCCTCCTCACGCCACAACCGTCAAGCATACGGACAAACTCTCCAATGTCAGTTGCACATCGATACTTGTAAAATCCATATAGAGCAGTCGCAATATCCCAATCATCGTTAAAGCCTCTTATTTGCTTAAATAACAGTATTTCTTCAAGTGACACATCAACACCAAGGAGCATCCTTACAGCTTCCTGAACCGTCCTATAGTAAGAATTCCTCACATCCAGCAAAACACCATCTATGTCGAAGACGAAGGATAATCTTGCTTTTTCTTCCACTTTCTACCTCCCAGCTCTTGCCATATGTCAGACAAGTCTATTCCCTCATAGGTCAATAGAACCAATAGATGAAATAGCAAATCCGCTGTCTCATAAATAATGGCACCACGATTGTGCCCTTTGAATGCAAGTATGGTTTCAACAGATTCCTCTGCCACCTTCTTCCATATGCGGTCTTCACCACTTCTTACCAGTTTCGCTACATAGGAGCCTTCAGGAAGCTCTCTTATCCTCTGCCTGATTACTTGCTGTATCTCATGCAGGATGGTAGAAGAAGGAGAAACCTCCAAGCCATCTTGAAGTTTTCTAAAAAAACAGCTATGATGCCCGGTGTGGCAAGCATTACCAATCTGCTGAACCTTCAGTAAGAGAGTATCTTCGTCACAATCGTAAAGTATCTCCTTTACTACCTGATAGTTTCCCGATGTCTCACCCTTATGCCATAACTTCTTCCTGCTCCTGCTCCAGTAGTGTGCCTGCCCCGTCTCAAGTGTCTTCCGTAATGCTTCCCTGTTCATATATGCAACCATCAATACCTCATTGCTTCCGTATTCCTGAACAACAACCGGTATAAGCCCTTTCTCATCAAACTTCAACTCTACCATCTAACACTAACTCCCTTCTCATGAAGAAACTTCTTTAACTCAGATATCCTCAATACCCCATAGTGAAAGACAGAAGCAGCCAGTGCACCAGTTGCACCAGTAAGCATAAACACATCGTAGAAATCCTGTGCACTACCAGCCCCCCCAGAGGCAATCACAGGTATACTAACTGCATCACTGATAGCTCGTGTAAGAGGTATGTCATAACCACTCTTAGTGCCATCTTTATCCATACTCGTAAGCAAAATCTCACCTGCTCCCAGCCTCTCAGATTCCTTTGCCCACTCCACAGCATCCAACCCAGTAGCCTTTTTACCTCCGTATATAAATACCTCCCAGCCAGAGGTAGTAATTCCTGTCTTCTTTGCATCTATTGCAACAACCACGGTGGAACTACCAAACATACCAGATGCCTCTCTCAGCAGTTCAGGCTCCTTCACAGCAGCGGTGTTTAAAGAGACCTTGTCTGCCCCTGAACGGAGCAGCACACTTATGTCAGAAAGCGTTTTTACACCACCTCCCACCGTGAGAGGGATAAAAAGCACAGAAGCACACCTCTTTACAACATCTACCATTGTTCTTCTACTTTCCTCTGAAGCAGTTATGTCAAGGAAAACCAGCTCATCTGCCCCTTCTTTATTGTAAAAAGTAGCAAGCTCAACTGGGTCACCTGCATCCCTCAAAGAGACAAAGTTCACTCCCTTAACCACCCTTCCATCCCTGACATCAAGACAGGGAATAATCCTACGAGTAAGCAAAGCTCACCATCTCCTGAATTGTTATCCTTCCCTCGTAAAAAGCTCTACCAACTATCACACCATCAACGCCAAGTTCCTTCAAGGTGTATAAATCATCCACAGTTGAGATACCACCTGCAACGAAGAGTTTCGCCGTTTTTTTCCTCTCAACCAACTGCTCTACGAGGGAACAATTCACCCCCTGCAGTGTTCCATCTCTGGATATATCGGTAAAAATAATGGTTTTAACTCCCATAGAAATCGCTCTATCAAAGAAATCATAAAGTTCAAGAGCCTTAACTCCTTCCTGCCAGCCTGATACCTTAACCATTCCCTCAAAGACATCAATGCTTAGAATAATACTATCTTTATAAAGGGAAAGCCACCTGCTAAATTCCTTCTCATTCAAGGCCGCAACCGTTCCAACTATTGCCCATCTAACAGCGGATAAAACATCCTTTAAGGTGCAAAAATCTCTTACTCCTCCACCAAACTGGACATCGAGCACATCGGAGAAATCCCTGACTATTCCAAGATTAACAGGGCTACCTACTTTCGCACCATCAAGGTCTACCACATGAACCCTTTTTACCCCAGCATCGCGTAGCATGAATGCAACCTCTCTTGGATCGCTGAAAAATAGTTTTTCTCTCCCATAGTCTCCCTGTATGAGCCTCACACACCTTCCGCCTCTAATATCTATTGCAGGTATAACTAACATCTACTTCATCCTCAAAAAATTCCGAAGGAGTCTCAAACCAGCATCAGCACTCTTTTCCGGGTGAAATTGAACGCCATAACAGCCATTAGCGCCAACAACGGAAGCAAAATAGCCCCCATAGTTAGTGAATGCAATGGCATCATTGGGATCAGCATAAAAGGAATGCACAAAATAGAAGTAACTCCCATTTTCTATGCCCTCGAGTAATGGTGAGTCCTTTTTTATGTCTATACTATTCCAGCCCATGTGTGGTATTCTCACATTTGACGAAAATCTACGCACTTCTCCCCCAAATACTCCAAGCCCCCGAAAGTATCCACCCTCATGGCTATATTCAAATAGTATCTGCATACCCAAGCAGATACCTAATAGCGGTCTACCCTCTTTAATCCACGAAAGTAAAGGTCTTCTCCACCCCTGTGAGTCTATCAGATTTATAGCATCCCTGAAGGCACCCACCCCGGGTAAAATTATATGGGTAAAGTTATCCATCTCCTGTGGAGACTTTACAATAAGAACCTTATAACCAAGATACTCCACTGCCTTGGAGATACTCATCATATTACCAAGTCCATAGTCCACTATCGCTATCATTCTATTACACCCTTTGTAGAAGGAATACCTCCTGCTTCATGCCTTATAGCCTGAGAAAGAGCTCTACCAACACCTTTAAAGATTGCCTCTGCTATGTGGTGTGCATTATCGCCACTCAGGAGCCTTATGTGGAGTGTTATCTTACTCTCATTAACAAACGCTCTGAAGAACTCCTTAAAAAGCTCCACATCGAAATCCTTTATCCTCTCCACAGGAAATTTCACATCAAATACAAGGTAAGGCCTTCCACTTATGTCCACTACAACCATGGCAAGCGCCTCGTCCATGGGCAACAAGACATCACCATACCTCACTATACCGGATTTATCACCCAATAACTTTCTAAATGCCCTGCCTAATACTATACCTATGTCTTCCACAAGGTGATGATAGTCAACCTCAATATCCCCTCTGCCCCACAGGTCAAGCTCTGCCCCCATATTCCAGACAAGAAGCCTCAACATATGGTTTAAAAAACCAACAGGTGTATCCAACTTCGCACTTCCAGAACCCGGATAACTCAAAGAGAGCCTCACTTCTGTTTCATTAGTTTTTCTCTGCAAGTTAATCTCCATCAGCCATCAACTCCCTAACAGTCGAAACAAAGATATCGTTTTCCTCCGGTTTACCCACAGTAACGCGCAAGAAAACTTCCCCCTTAAAGGAAAACTCCTTAACAACTATCCCTTTCTTATAAAGGGCATTTGCAGTAACACCTTTTCCCCTTAAAACCACAAAATTTGTGTAAGAAGGATACAACTCTATACCCCTTATTAAAGAGAGCTCAGTTTGAAGTCTCTTTCTCTCTGCAACTATGCTTCTAACCACATCATCAAGGTAATGGTGGTTATGCAGGCAAGTCTTGACTACAATCTGGGTAAGGATATTAACATTAAACGGTTGTTTAACCCTTTTTAGAATATCTATGAGTTCCTTATTTGCCACAATGTAACCACATCTCAAACCTGCAAGGCTCCAAGCCTTTGAAAACGTCCTTGAGATAACGAGATTTGGAAAGTCATGCAGATGTGGCAAAAGCGTGGATGCCGAGAAATCAAAATATGCCTCATCTACCACAACTACTGCATCTGTGGAAGTAAGTATCCTTAATATGGTATCCTTATCCCAGAGATTTGCAGTAGGATTATTCGGGTAGGCAATAAAGACAACAGAAACATTTCTATCTTTAAACAGAGTCTGCATCTTTCCCACAGGCAGGGAAAAATCCTCATCAAGTTCAACTTCCACATACTCTGCACCAGAAACAAGGGCATAATACCTGTACATAGAAAACGACGGTGAAGGTGAAACCACACATCCCCCACACCCAGCAAATGTCATAGTCAGATACAAAAGTATTTCATCTGAACCGTTGCCAACGATTATCTCATCTTTATCTACTCCAAGAAGCCCTGCTATATGCGCTCTAATTTCATCAGACATAATATCAGGGTAACAATTAAAGCCTACACTCTGTATTTCTTCTAATATTCGTTCCTTCAAAGTAGCAGGGATGTCAAAGGGGCTTTCATTGGAAGCAAGATATATCAATCCCTCTTTTTTCTCTACCTCGTATGGTTTCAGCTTTAGAATAATACTATCTCTTACTCTCATCTCTTTAATCTCTCCCTTACGCTTAATGCGTGAAAGTAAAGACCTTCTATCTCTGCGAACTTTACTGCATGGTTACCCTCTTTAAGGATGGCAACATCGCTATAGTAAAGATAGTTTATCCTCTTCAAAAATGTATGCACAGACACACCAGAGGAGAACCTTGCACTCCCCATCGTAGGAAGGATATGGTCAGGACCGGCAACATAGTCCCCCATGGCCTCTGGTGCTGTACTCCCTAAAAATACTGCTCCTGCATTTCTCACCCTTCCCAAGAGTGCAACGGGTGACTCAACCATTAGCTCGAGATGTTCAGGAGCAATCTCGTTTGCTACATCCACTGCTTCTATCATGTCTTCAACCAGTATGGCCCCTCCCTCATCTATTATGGA
>JAGHAJ010000023.1 GCA_021161545.1 Synergistota bacterium
CGTCCAGCCTCTTCGATACTATTGGAACACATATAAGTCCCCTTGCATGTTTCGCCATGAAGTTTATCGCCTCCGGGGTAACCTTCTCCGCCGCCATGACGAGGTCTCCCTCGTTCTCCCTGTCCTCGTCATCCACAACGATCACCATCTTACCCCTCTTTATGTCCTCTATGGCATCCTCTATCCTGTCAAACTTATACATCGTATCACCATCCCCTTATATAAACCCTCTTTCTCTCAAAAATACCTCCGTAATGCCACTCTGACGGGTATTCTTAACGGTATTCACAACATACTTCCCGATGATGTCCGCCTCTATGTTTACCTCATCACCCGGCAGCCTATCGGAAACGACCGTACTTTTTAAGGTGTAAGGTATGAGGGCAACAGAAAAGTAGCTTTCTGCCACATCGACAACCGTCAGGCTGACACCATCTATTGCAATAAAGCCCTTTTCCACTATGTATAGCACCACCGATTCAGGGGGTCTAACAAACAGCCTTATATCGTTCCCCTGCCTCTGCCACCTCAAGACCCTTCCAACCCCATCTATGTGTCCGAGGACAAAGTGTCCCCCCATCCGAGAAGACGGTTTCAAAGCCCTTTCAAGGTTTACCCTGCTGCCAATAGAAAGTCCACCAAGGTTTGTCCTTGAAAGTGTCTCTCTGACAACATCCACAAAAAAGCTCCTTCCCGAAAGGTCCAAGTGCGTAACCGTGAGACAGACACCATTCACAGCTACACTATCACCCTCAGAAACTTCACTCACGGGAAATGGGGGTGAAATCTCAAACCGCACAACATCCCCCTCAGACAGCTTCGAAACTACCCTACCTATGCCCTCTACAATCCCGGTAAACACTAAAAGTAACCCTCCACCATTATATCCTTGCCAACCATCTTACACTCAGAAACAACAAACTCTTTTGCATTCTTTATATCCTCTACCCGGATACCGTCAAAGGCAGATAGACCCTTCCCCGATATCTTAGGGGCCATGAAAATCAGCACCTTATCAACAAGCCCTTCCCTCAAGAACGATGAAAATACAGAGCTTCCCCCTTCCACCAAGATACTCGCTATCCCCTCATCGTGCATCACCTTCAATAACGGTTCAAGCTCTATTTTACCATCTATCCCCCTTACATGCCAAACCCTAACTCCCACATCTTTCAATCTTTTTTCTTTCGGCAACCCCTCTTCAACAGATGTAACCACCACAAGTCTTTCCGGCTCATTTTTGACAACATCTGCATCCTCCGGTATCCTGAGAGTGCTATCAAGGACAACTTTTACAGGGTTTCTGCCCTCAACGAGTCTAACATTCAGCATGGGGTTATCCATAATCACGGTGCCAATGCCCACAAGCACGGCATCGTAAAACGCCCTCAGCCTGTGGGCGACCTTCCTTGACTCCTCACAGGTAATCCACTTAGAGCTTCCGCTGCAGGTTGCTATCTTGCCGTCTGCTGTCTGTGCAACCTTCAGCACCACAAAAGGCATCCCAGTAGTAATGTATTTTACAAATGCCTCGTTGAGCTTCTTTGCCCTCTTCTCAAGGACACCAACCTTTACATCTACACCCGCCTCTTTCAGCATTGAAACACCCTTACCCGCAACAAGGGGGTTAGGGTCTTTCATCGCTATTACCACTCTCTTTACACCAGCCGCTATAATCTGCGGTGCACAGGGAGGGGTCTTACCGTAGTGGACACACGGCTCAAGCGTAACATACATAGTAGAACCCCTCGCCTGGTCGCCAGCAGCTTTTAGTGCCTTGACTTCTGCGTGTTCTTTACCGTATAATTGGTGGTAGCCTGTAGCAATGATTTTGCCGTTCTTGACAATTACAGCACCTACCATGGGGTTAGGGCTCACATAGCCTGCTCCACGGGTAGCAAGTTCAAGCGCTATTTCCATGTAGTATTCATCGTTCACAGTCATCACCACCTTTTCTTAAAGATATTCTACCACAAACCTGAAAGGAGGTGAAAGAACTTGAACAGAAAAAAAATACTGATTGCGTTAAGCATTATGCTCATTCTGACGATACCTGCAGTCAGCTTTGCAGAGATACAGCTCTTCGTTACTAAAAACTATGTAAAGCTGTTCGACCCAAAGATAAACAACTGGTCTGTATTAAACAACTTCTCACCAAAGGGGTGGAGAACGAGCAACAATCTGGCATTGGTCTGGAACAACAACGATGCCTATGTGTATGACATCTGGCTTCATCAGTGGATGCCACAGACAGACATAAGGCCTATATTTGGTCTTGTTTCTGATTATCTCGCAATGGTGAAGTGTGCAGATGCCGTATATGTTTACGATGTGGGCCAGAAACAGTGGAAGAGCCTGTTAGATATCCAGCCGAAAAATATATCGATAAGCAGGCAGCTTGCAACAGTGCTTACGAGGGATTCAGTATATGTGTATGACAGTGTGCTTCACCGCTGGACATCTCAGGAAGATGTGGGGCCGTCCGCCATGGTGCTGAGTGATATGATGCTCCTCGCATGGTCCAAGGACTCAGCCTACATATATGACACAACGCTTCATCAGTGGATGATAAAGGAAGGGATACAGCCGCTGAGTGGAATGATAGAACCCACAAAGGCATTAGTATACACGACAGAATACATCTACGAATACAGCCCTTACACCCACAGGTGGAAAAGAAGGGCAAGATAAAAGAACAGGGGGACGAATTGTCCCCCTTAATCTTTTACTTCTTCGGCTCCCATGTTTCGCCCGTCATCTTCAATATCCAGTTCCAGTATTCATCGACATCCTTCTGTATCTCCTCTATTACATGCCTGTTCTCAGGCTTAAACAGATGCGCAAACCTGCCCTGCGGCTTCAAGAACTCCTCTATAGGCACATACTTTTTCGGCTTGTAGTTGAGCTTCCACACATCGTCTTCTACCTCATAGATAGGCCAGAACCTCGTCTCAACGGCAAGCCTCGTTATTTCAATGGTCATCGAAGGGTCAACCCGCCAGAACCTCACGCACGGGGCAAGCACATTTATAAAAGTAGGTCCACCCTTATCTATCGCTTTTTTGACCTTGTTCATAAGGTCAAAGACCGGATACAGGGTTGCCTGTGCAACATAAGGCACATGGTGTCCTGCTGCTATTGCCGTAAGGTCTTTTCTCCTCTGGGGCTTACCGTAGCTGACCTTACCAGCAGGTGCAGTAGTGGTATTCGCACCTGTCGGTGTGGCACCAGACCTCTGGGCACCCGTGTTCATATACCCCTCATTGTCGTAGCATATATACAGGAAGTTGTGCCCTCTCTCAAGTGCACCAGACAGAGACTGAA
>JAGHAJ010000205.1 GCA_021161545.1 Synergistota bacterium
ACCCTTTGCACCCACCTCAAATGCAAGCTTTTTCATTTCCTCATCTTCGGCAGCCTTCACAATAGTCTCAGAAAGTATGGGGTTATGCCCATGAAGGACTATATTTACCTTGTCTCTGCTCAAAACACCAAGGTTTATCCAACTCTCCATAGGTTTCGGTGTTCCAAAGAGTATATCAGAACCTTCAGTCGCCATCATGGAACCACCCCAACCATCAGAAAGGGAGGTCCTGAGCGCATGCAGCAGGATGTTTACATAATCAGCACCAACACCCATATGGATTCTATGCATGGCCTCAACTATCTCTCTATCCACACTCCTCGGGACGATACCAAGCTTTTTCCACACATCCTTTGTCTTATCTGGAGCCCTCTCAGAAAACTGAATCTTGTTCTTAATGGTGCCAAACTCCTCAAGCATTGCAAGAGCAACTTCCCTTGCCACCTCTTCTTCACTCTTACCCCCTACCTCTATCCCATACTCCTCCGCTATAAGGTGAAGCTTCTCAGTATCTATTATCTGGTATCCCTGAGAATGTCCCTCGGCAGTCTCCAGCAACACCTCAATTACTTCCCTTCCATGGTCGGAGTGTGCAGCCGCACCTACTGCAAGGTCATCAAGAAGATTTCTTGCAACTATGGTATCAGCGGTAGCACCGCAGACCCCACGCTTCGGTTCCCCACCAAATGGGTCTATCCTGCACGGACCCATCGCACACCTATTACAACATATGCCTAACTGTCCAAACCCACACTGTGGCTGTTGCTTTTGCAACCTGTCCCACGCAGTTTCAATACCATCATTTATAGCCTTCTCGATTATCTCTTGGTCCGTCTTATCCAATGCCCTCTTCTCAACCTCTTCCCTCAAAAGGATAGGGTCGATATACATATTTTTCTCTCCCCCCTTCGGTTTAGTCACCCAAAACTCCCTCTTCCGAAACCTTCTTCATAATACCCCTAAATGCAGAAATATTCTCCGGTATCTTCGGCACTTCCACCTCTGCACCCTGAGATTTCAACAGTCGCACAGTAAAGTCCTTCCTGCTAACCCTGATAAGCTCATTGATATCACCAAACTCAAGTGCACCAGTTTTACACGCCTCCACACATGCCGGTTCCTTCCCTTCTCTCTGCCTATCGATACAATTATCACACTTGGCATTTACTTCCCTATCAATATGCACATGGTAAACCTTCTCAAACCGAATGATACCAAAAGGACACGCTATCGCACAGGCAGCACATGATATACATTTCTTATAATCCACGACCACGGAATCCGTATCATCATCTCTGTAAAGTGCACCTGTAGGACAAACCTGCACGCAGGGTGCCGGATTACAATGCCTGCAGCGATTGGGGAATGTCAGTAAGTCCACTCCTACCTCAACTCTAATCCTCGGAACTGATACAGGCTCCTCCGAAAACATACTAAAAAGTTCCTTACTCTGAGAGTGCTCAAGGGCACATGCAACTTCACAATGTCTGCACCCAATACACCTCTCAGGCCTCACCATAACAGACCTCACACTATCACCCCCTTCTATACCAAATAATAGCATAAAATAAAAAATACAATCACAATTTATTACAGTCAGAGCAAAATATAATAAATGGTCATATTCAGCAAATTTTCGGTAGGACTATATTGCGGTAAGTATGTTCCTGAGGAGACTCTTGTTTCTTCTGCTCACGGGTATCCTCTGTTCAGATATAGTATCTAACAGCACATACGCATTACCACCATCATAAACAAGCTGTTTCACAAGCGATAGGTTTATGATATAGCTCCTGTGAGAACGGAAAAATCCCAGAGGATAAAGCTTGGCCTCGAGTGTGGATATCTGAAGGTTGGAAAAGTAACGGTTCCCATCTATATCATATATAAATGAGGAATCCCCACAGCTTTTTACAAATGCAACCCTGTTAACATCCACAAATATCAATCCATCGCGCGTTGGAATAGGCAATTTTTTGAACACCGTTATTACTCCATCTTCTGTTGTTAAGTCCTGAAACACTACAGAAGATATGTCGTAAAATAAAACAATTATACCTTCAAACCCTCCATGAACATCTGACATCTTAATCAGCCTCGCAAGCAACGTGTGTTTACTGCCTTTAAAGTTAACTATCTTCACAAAGGGCATCTTTATCTCTTTACCTCTCTCCAAGTCAGAAAAGAGCTTATCTATTTTCTTCCTAGAATTATCGTTGTGGAAGACACCAACATCCCTGCCAAAATAATCCTCCCCAAAAAGGTGATTGCGTGCATAATCATTCATCCATCTAACCTTTCTATCATTATCTACAAAGATAACTCCCATGGGCAGAGATTCAAACACAGCTTCAATACCATCAGCCATCATCCAAAACCACCGGCACAAACTTTGAATACAAGACACCCTTCATTCCACCAATCTTGGATGTCATTTTCTTAACCTCATCGAGATTACCCTTCAAGACTGATATTTCAAGACACCTATCTGCATCAACATGTATATGAAGCGTGGAAACAATCCTCTCAAGGTGGTGGTGGTAAAACTCTCTTATTTCCCTTGTATGATGGTCAAACAGCACAATAAATACAAATATCCCATTTACATCTGAGTTTTCAGCAGTTTGTGAAGTAATGAAAGAATAAAGCAGGTCTGCTACAGCCTTGGAGCGACTCTCATATCCCAGCTCACCTATGATTGTGTCAAACTTCTCAAGCAGTTCCCAATCAACGGAAACACTAAACCTGACAATATCCTTCATGGTCCATATTATAGATTAACACACCACAGCTTGTCAAACAAAATCAAAAATCACAAACGGTCAGTAGTATCATGTCCGCTTCTGCTTCGTTCCTACTCCGCTATTGACAACAATACCACTTATGATATCCTTTAGAGGTCAGTCCAATGATATCCCGAAAAGAATTTGAGGTATGTCCAAAATGAAAACAACAGACAGAGTTGCCGGAATAATCTATGCAACTGCTTCAGTCTTTTCGTGGGGAGTATACCTCCCCTATGCAAAGCTCATCCTGGCAAAGCTCTCTCCCTCTGTGTTTCTGACATTCAGACTTTCGATAGGAGCTATAACACTGTTTGTTTTCTCTCTTACCTTGAGAAGGTCATTTGGATTCAAGTCCAAAGATCTACTATGGATTATCACAGCTGGCATAACTGGTATAATCCTGCATCAGATATTACAATTGGAAAGCCTGAAATACACAACTGCCACAAATGTGGGGTGGATACTAACACTAATCCCCGCGGCAACTGGGTTATTTGCGTGGATATTCTTAAAAGAAAGCATTGCCTTCCACCAGATAGTCGGCTTGGTAATAGCCATGACAGGACTTGCACTTTTTGTGTCAAAGGGAAATCCAACAAAACTCTCTTTCATCAAAAATTATGGTGATTTTCTCTCATTTATAAGCATCTTTACATGGGCATTCTATAGCATAATAACAAAGTACTCTCTGAGCAGGTATGATGCAATGCCAATCTCTACCGTTCACATGGCACTCGGCTCTCTATTCTTCCTCACCATAAGCATGAATGATATTCAGAACCAGATAACTACACTGAATACCCATGAATGGATAATCTTAATACTTATTGGACTTATACCATCTGGGTTAGCCTACTTTTGGTGGAATGCAGGCCTAAAGAAACTATCCGCAATGAACACAAGCATGTTCATCTTTCCAGAAGCAGTCTTTGCATCTGCCGCTGGGCACATTGTGTTAGGGGAAAGCTTTACCCTCAACATGGCGCTGTTCTCAGCCATCATATTCACTGGTGTGTATGTATCAGTAAAGGGTTCACCTACTAAAGGGTAATAGAGAAATAATACGGTATTTTTAGAAACGTTATTTCCTTTGACAAAACAGCGCCTAATGGTATATAATCCCACTGTGAAACATCTATAAAAGCACAAGAAGGGAGAGATAGAATTGACTCTAACTGCACTGGTATTGGGAGTAGTTGAAGGAATAACTGAATTTCTACCCATATCATCTACAGGACACCTCATCATAGTGAGCCACTACTTTAACTTCTCGGGCGATTTCGCAAACATGTTCAACGTAGTGATACAGCTTGGTGCCATATTATCCGTAGTAGTTTACTTCTGGAAAAGATTATTACCATCCAGCGTAAAAGAGATAAAACTATGGATAAAGGTGCTTGTTGGTTTCATACCTGCACTCATTGTAGGAGGGTTATTTGGCAAGAAGATAGAAGATTACCTGTTTAACACAAGTGTTGTATCTGCTGCACTGATAATGTGGGGAATAATACTTATATGGGCAGAAAATAAGAGTAAAAGGCAAACACCCACAATAAACAATGTGGACAACCTAAGCTATAGAACTGCATTCTACATAGGTATCATGCAGATATTTGCAATGATACCAGGCACATCCCGTTCCGCAGCAACTATTATAGGTGCCATGCTACTTGGAACATCAAGAACTGTTGCCGTGGAGTTCTCCTTCTTTCTGGCAATACCCACTATGTTCGGAGCATCAGCATATTCTATAATGAAGATGGGAATAGGAAATATATCTCCAGCCCAGTGGGTCAAACTTTCCATAGGGTTCATAACCTCCTTTATAGTGGCACTGTTGGTGATATCATTCCTGATGAACTACATAAAAAGGCACACATTCAAACCTTTCGGATATTACAGGGTAGCATTAGGTATCCTGATAATACTACTCACTACGATAAAAATATAAGGAGGGAGTGCTATGGAAGAGTTTCGCATCCACGAGGTTTCTCTTGAGGATAAGAATGAAGTCGAAAGGGTAAGAACCTTCCTTGAATCCATCAATCTAAACTACGAGGAGGATATATCTCTCACTATAACTGTAGAGGACCAGCAGGGAAATCTCATTGGCACAGGCTCCTTAGGAGACAAGGTAATAAAGTGTGTGGGAGTAAAAAGAGAATATGAAGAGTACGGTATAGGAACAAAAATAGTATCTTACCTCCTGAAAAAGGCATACGAATTGGGAAAACAGACCGTCTTTATATTCACAAAACCCCAGCAGGCAGAAAAGTTTCAAGAACTTGGATTCAAAGAAGTAGCAAGAAGTGGTCCAATAGTACTATTAGAGACAGGTATAAAAACTATAAAAGACTATCAGACATACCTGAAGAGCATAAAAAACAATGTGGTCGAAAGTGCAGGTGCAGTGGTGGTAAACTGCAATCCTTTCACCAATGGACACAAATACCTCATCGAGTATGCATCAAGCCACAGCAAGTGGCTCTACATAATCGTCGTAGAGGAAGAGCGCTCGAGCTTCCCATTTACAGTAAGATACAGACTTATAAAAGAAGGAACCAGCCATTTGAAGAATGTAACACTGATAAAGGGAGGGAATTACAACGTATCGTCTGCCACATTTCCTTCATACTTCCTGAGAGATGAAAAGGCTGAAGACATAGCATACTATCAGGCAAAACTTGACGTAACGATATTTGCCACCCATACCGCTCCAATATTGAATATAAAAAGGAGGTTTGTAGGAGAAGAACCATATTCTCCTACAACGGCGCAGTTCAATAGGGCAATGAAAGAGGTACTTCCAGCAAATGGCATAGAGCTGATAGAGATAAAGAGAGCAAGCGTGAAAAATACCGGTATTGTGAGCGCATCAAAAGTGAGACAGTTTATAAGAGAAGACAACTGGGAAGCAATAAAGGAGCAGGTTCCGGAAACTACATATAGATTTTTGATATCTGAGGAAGCAAAACCCATCATCGAAAAGATAAAACGACAGCACACAAGACACTAAGGGGGTGAAGCACTTATGAGAGGTGTTGCAGGCTCACTTGAATCCAGCGATGTAATGGTAGTAGTGGAGGAGAGCTCAGAGAACGGCATCAGTATAGAGCTGGATGGGGTAGACAAAGTAAGATTCAGGACTGATATAACATCCATAGCAAAGGACATTGCTCAAAGAAAAGGGGTAAACGGCATAAAGATAACCATAAACGACAGAGGTGCAATAAATGCAACAATAGCAGCAAGGGTGGAAACTGCTATAGAAAGGTATTTAGAGCAAAAGGGGGTGAGGAGTTGAAACTCAGAAGAACCATGATGTATATACCCGGAAATTCACCAGCCATGATACAGCGCTCCTTCATATACGGTGCAGATGGCCTCATCTTAGACCTCGAAGACTCCGTGCCCATGGAGGAGAAAGACAGTGCAAGGATACTCGTCAGAAATATGCTAAGAGAGATAGACTTTGGCAGCTGCGAGGTAACAGTCAGGATAAACCACCTATCCACCGGATACGGGGAAAAAGATTTAGAATATATCATCCCTGAAAGACCAGACGGTATAAGATATCCCAAGTGTGAAACCGCTGAAGACATCACTGAGATGGACAAATTCATCACCAAAATAGAAGAATCCAATGGAATACCCATTGGAAGTATAAAAATATTTGCCATACTGGAAACGGCTAAAGGTGTGTTTAACGCATACGAAATAGCGTCAAGCAGTCCAAGAATAACCGCACTGGTATTTGGAGCAGAGGATTTCACAGCATCCATGCACACCAACAGGAGTAAAACTGGAGAGGAATTACTCTTTGCAAGACACAGGATTGTTCTGGCTGCAAGGGTAGCAGGAGTAGACGCACTTGATACCGTATTTGGGGACATAAACGATACTGAAGGGTTGAAAAAAGAAACAGAATTTATAAAGCAACTTGGATTTGATGGGAAATCTGTAATCCATCCAAGACAGATAGAGATAGTTCACAGCGTATTTACTCCATCTCAATCCGAAGTAGAAAAAGCCTTAAGGATAGTAGAAGCAATAAAGAAAGCAAAAGAAAGGGGAACAGGTGTAGTGGCAGTAGATGGAAGAATGGTAGATGCACCTGTTCTTGCACGCGCCAAAAGGATACTATTATTGGCAGGGGTGAACACAGATGAAGAATAGTCTGGGCAGAGAAATACCTGAAAGTATAAAAGGATATAAGCCAGTAGTCCCATTTAGAGGAGCTTTCAACTATACACCAGAGGGCAAATATCACACAAGGAAGATAGATGCCACATATCCAACAAAACAAACCAAGGTAATGAACTCCATAGAGGACGCAATAAGAGAAGTCGAACTGACAGATGGCATGACAGTTTCTTTCCACCACCACTTGAGAAATGGGGATTACGTAGTAAATACTGTGATATCTACATTATCAAAGATGGGCATAAAAGATTTAAAACTTGCATCCACAGCACTATTCCCGATACACAGAGATATAATTCCATTCATAAAAGACGGCACCATTACACGCATAGAAAGTAGCCTTAATGGTCCAGTAGGAAGACTAATAACAGAGGGATTTCTTGAATATCCAATAGTACTTCGCTCACATGGTGGAAGAGCAAGGGCAATATACAGCGGAGACTTAGAGATAGATGTGGCATTCATAGCAGCACCTTCAGCTGACATATATGGAAACATATCTGGGCTATATGGTCCATCTGCCTGCGGTTCGCTGGGGTATGCCTTTTCAGACGCAAGGCATGCAAAGAAGGTAATAGCTATTACTGACACACTGCTCGAATACCCTATTTCGCCAATATCTATACCACAGACAGAAGTAGACATCATGGTGAAAGTAGACCAAATAGGAGACCCAAAAGGCATCGTATCTGGCACCACAAGGATAACAAAAGACCCAACGAGACTGAAAATCGCAGAAATGGCAGCAGAATTGATAAAGGTATCTGGACTTTTAAAAGATGGATTCTCATTCCAGACAGGTGCTGGAGGAATCTCACTCGCAGTGGCAAAGTTCGTAAGAGATACTCTAAGGGAGAAAAAGATAAAAGGGAGCTTTGGTCTTGGAGGAATAACCGGATACTTCGTTGATATGTTGAAAGAGGGGCTGTTCAGAACGCTACTGGATGTTCAGTGCTTTGACTTAGAGGCAGTAAAGTCTCTGAGAGAAAACGCCGCGCATCAGGAAATAAGTGCAGACTTTTATGCAAATCCACACAACAAGGGATGTATAGTAAACATGCTCGATACTGTAATATTAGGTGCAACCGAGATAGACCTTGACTTCAATGTAAATGTAAACACAGAATTTGATGGAGCACTTGTACACGGAATAGGTGGACACCAAGATACAGCAGCAGGAGCAAAGCTAACCATAGTCGTCAGCCCACTTCTAAGAGGAAGAATACCTACAGTAGCAGAAAGAGTCTTAACTGTAACAACACCCGGAGAGACCATAGATGCATTTGTAAGCGAATACGGTATAGCTGTTAACCCTCGCAGGGAAGAGCTCATTCAAAGGGCAAAAGAGGCAAACCTCCCACTCATAACTATGGAAGAGCTCTTAAACATAGCAAACAAACTTGTGGGAAAGCCTGACCCACTACCACTAACTAACAAAATCATAGGTATAATAGAGTACAGAGATGGAACCGTGATAGATGTGGTCAGAGCACCAGAAAAGGTATGAGGGGACTGCCCTCATACCTTACTCTTTTCCACTATACTTGCAAACTTATCTGCACTAAGGCTTGCACCCCCAACAAGTGCACCCTGCACGGTAGGTTGAGACACAAATTCCGCAATGTTATCCGGCTTCACACTGCCTCCATACAATAGATAAATCTTATCCATCACCTTGTCACCAAAGGCATCTACCAAAAGCGAACGAATAAAAGATATCATATCTTCTGCATCTTCAGCCGTAGCAGGTCTTCCCGTTCCAATTGCCCATACAGGCTCGTATGCAACAACAAACTCATTCACCTGAGACAAATCCAGCCCTTTAACTGCCTTCTCAACCTGCCCCTTCACTATATCCTTACTGATACCTCTATCCCTGTCACCAAGTGTTTCACCCACGCACAGTATAGGCACAAGCCCGTGTTTCATAGCCGATTTTAGTTTTTTATTGACCTTCTCATCAGTCTCACCAAAGTAACCTCTTCTCTCAGAATGTCCAATTATTACATATCTGCACCCCACAGATTTCAACATAAGAGAAGAGATCTCCCCCGTGTAAGCCCCACTTTCCTCCCAGAACATATTCTGAGCACCAAGACATATGTTACTATCCTTTATTATATCCCGAACACTCCGCATAGATGTAAAGGGTGGACACACAACGACCTTGGGCTCCTTTACATCTCCAACCAGTTTCACCAATTCAGAGGTAAGCTCTATTGCCTCTTCATCAGTCTTGTTCATCTTCCAGTTTCCAGCTATCATCATCCGCTTCATATCACTCACTCCCTATCCATCAAAGCAGCTATACCCGGTAATTCTTCCCCACTGAAAAACTCAAGGGATGCCCCACCTCCAGAGGATATAAAGGAAAATCCGGATTCAAGTCCAAATTTCTTTATAGCAGCCGCCGTATCTCCTCCTCCAGCAACAGAAAAGCACCTTTTTAAACCCACCACTGCCTCTGCAACACCCTTCGTCCCCTTCGCATACTCATCAATCTCAAAGACACCAACAGGGCCATTCCACAAAACAGTCTTCGCACCTTGTAGCTCTTTTCCAAACAGCTTCACACTACCCGGGCCTATGTCCACTCCCATATAGCCTTCAGGTATCCCACTTACTTCCACAACCTTCCTGCTATCTTTATCCTCAAACCCTTTTACAACCAAGACATCTACTGGTAGAACAAACCCCTTTCCCTTTTTCGATAGCTCATCCATTATACCAGATGCAAGTTCAAGTTTATCCTCCTCACAAAGAGAATTACCTATCTCAAGCCCCTTTGCCTTGAGGAATGTATACGCCATCCCTCCACCAATGAGGAACTTATCAGCCTTCTCCTCAAGACCTCTTATAACACCTATCTTGTCAGAAACCTTTGCACCACCGAGTATCACAACAAACGGGTGTTCAGGGGATTCCTTAACCTTAGAAAGGTGTTCCACCTCTTCTTTAAGAGCAAATCCTGCTACAGATGGTAGATACTTGGTAATACCAACAACAGAGGCATGTGCCCTATGAGAGACACTAAAGGCATCGTTCACATACAGTTCACCCAAAGACGCCAGTTTGGATGCAAACCCATCATCGTTTGCCTTTTCTTCAGGGCGAAATCTAAGATTCTCAAGCAAGATCACATCACCATCATTCATCTCAGCAACTGCCTCTCGTACCTTCTCACCCACACAGTCATCCAGCTTCTTTACAGGCCTTCCAAGGAGCTCAGAAAGCTTTTTGGCAACAGGGTCCATCTTAAGTGAATCCACAACCTTCCCCTTTGGACGCCCAAGGTGACTCATCAGTATAACCTTAGCACCGTTACCAACGAGATAGTTTATGGTCTTCAATGCCAACCTTATACGCCTATCGTCAGTAACCTCTCCACTGGCAAGGGGGACATTGAAATCTACCCTTACCAGAACCCTTTTACCTCTGACATTTACATCTTCAACCGTCATCTTGCTAAACATACTACATCCTCTCCGCTATAAAGTTGACAAGGTCAACTATCCTCGAGGAGTATCCCCATTCATTATCATACCAGGCAAGCACCTTTACGAGGTTCTCCACTACCATTGTGGATTGGGCATTTATTATTGAAGAGTGCGGGTCTCCATTGAAGTCCCGGGAAACCAAAGGCTCATCGGTATAACCAAGAATGCCCTTTAGTTTACCTTCCGAAGCCTCTTTAAGCACAGAATTAACCTCTTCCACAGTAGTATTTCTCTCAAGCTCAGCCACAAAGTCAGTAATGGAGACATTGGGTGTAGGCACTCTCAAAGCAAGACCATTAAGCTTACCCTTAAGCTCAGGTATAACGATGGTAACCGCAGTTGCTGCACCTGTAGTAGTCGGTACAATGGAGACAGCAGCAGCCCTACCCCTTGTATACTTCTTATGTGGGAAGTCAAGTATCCTCTGATCATTGGTATAGGAGTGAGCGGTCGTCATAAATCCCTTTCTTATCCCAAAGGTATCATGCAAAACCTTTACCACCGGTGCTAAAGAGTTCGTTGTGCAGGATGCGTTTGATATGATATGATGTTTCTCCGGGTCATATTTATCCTCATTAACCCCCAACACTATGGTGATATCCTCGTTCTTTGCGGGTGCAGATATGATTACCTTTTTTGCACCCGCTTCAAGGTGCTTCTTTGCAAGGTTACCATCCGTAAACCTCCCGGTAGATTCAATGACAATATCAACACCAAGGTCTTTCCACGGAAGGTTGGCAGGGTCCTTTTCAGCAAATACCCTTATCTTTTTCCCATTCACGATTATGGAATCACTATCGTGGGAAACCTCACCGTTAAACCTCCCATGCACAGAATCATACTTGAGGAGATAAGCCAGATTTTCAGGGTCAGTAAGGTCATTCACAGCAACAAATTCAATATCCTTTCCCCTCTCACCCTGAGCTGCCCTAAAGACAATCCTACCAATCCTACCAAAGCCGTTAATACCTACTCTTACCATCTCAGAAACCCCTCCTTTGTAGTTGATTTTCCATATAGCATCTCAATATCTCACCCACACTAACGGCAGAAAACCTTAACCCATGTGGACCATAGGGCATGCTACCATCAAACACCTGCGATATAAAGCCTATGCCCTGCTCCCTGAGATGTGCATAAAACGGTTCCAGCAATATACCGATAACATTGTATGCATCATCCCCTCTACTTCTCACCACTGCATTTATGAAAAATCCAAGTAACCACGGCCACGCCATCCCCCTATACATTGCCTTGTGTTTATCTCTGCCCACCATATCATACCTACCTTTATATCTCTTATTCCTTGGATCAAGGGTCCTCAAACCATACGTCGTGTAAAGCCATGCCCACAGTTTATCAACCACACTACTCAATCTCTTCCCATCAACAACAGGATAGCTCAACCCAACCGCCAGCACCTGGTTACTTCTCACATCCTCACACTTGACATCACCATCTATGAAATCATAAAGGTATCCCTTCTCATCGTTCCAGAAGAGAGAATTAAAGCTGCTTTTTATCTCAACAGAGAGCTTATCCAACGCAGAAGCATCTTTCCCAAGAAAATCCGAAAGCTCAGCAAAGAACCTCACAGCATTATACCAGAGGGCATTAACCTCTACAAGCTTTCCCTTCCTATCCACTGCCTGTCTCATCCAGTTAGATTCCTCTCCCACGCTAAGCAGATAATCATCACCTGCTATAGAGCGCTTCTTATTTAGAAGCTTAGAAATTACTGGATAAATATCATCCCAGAAGTCTTCATCTTTCACCTTCTTAAAAAACTCCCCACATGCATACAAAAACCACAAGGCAGAAACACCACTGCCATAAATGGGTTTCCCATCTTCTATGGTATCCGGTAACTCACCGTTACCTTCATACTTCAACCAGTAAAGCAGGAACTTCCTTGCATCACCAAACCTGCTGGTAGAAAGCATTATACCCGGAAATGCTATAGATGCATCCATGATATTTTCTCTGCCAACCAACGCATCGTTTAGAATACTCTTACCCTCTCCCCTATCGACCACGAGCTGACGCGCAGATTCCGAAAGTATGCCACCAAGACTGTTATCATAAGCTACTTCTACTGGAACCAGCTTTTCATCTATATCAAAATCCCCTCTATCAGTTATAACAACGTGTATTTCCTTTCCAACCTTGAGAGAAAAGCTAAATTCTCCCGGACTCCACAGGTCTTCCGAACCCCCTTCAACCTCGTATATCACATTCTCGTAGTCAGTCTCCATCTCTCTGTATTCACCAGACTTGCACAGCATAAAAACGCTAAAATCACCACAAGATATCTCTATACCATCCTTTATCCTCTTTTGCACACACTCATCCTTACGCTCTTGCCCAACATAGTGCAATCCCACAAGAGGAAATACTTTCAAAACCACACCATCAGGAACATTTACAGGAATATATCTTATAAGCAGAGAGTTACCCCTATCCTTCAAAAAGGCTATCTCCTTCTTGAATATCAAATCGTGGACTACAAAGGTAAATTCTGGCTGCGACCTCAGAGAAAAGGCTTGTATATATCTATACCCATCGGGATAGACCATATCCCTGTATTTATTGGTATAAAGCGGATATTCCTTTCCCCTCAAAACAACCTTTTCATCTACTTTAGAAACAAGGATAAAACGCCTCCCATGATAATGTGCTACCAACAACCCAGAATTCTCAGAGACATTAACCCCTATAGCAGTAGAAGAGGCATATCCACCCCTTCCATTTGACAGAATCCACTCTTTACTACTACCCTTCTCATAACTGTTTATCTCCGTTTTCCCAAAATACAATACACATCATCTCCCTTTAAATTTTCTTAACCTCTTTATAAGTAACAACGCCAATTTATATGGGTCATGCCTGACTATTCCATCCTCCACCTTAACGAGATCCGCAGCCACTACTTCTATCCCCATATCGTTTAGACTATCCCAATCCACTTCCACCTGAGCAGCACCATCATCCATGTATCTCTGCAAAACATCTTTAGAAACTCTCTCTGTGTTAACCACAACACTATCCACTATCCCACTTCCCCCATATCTAATAAGCTCTTTCAGGTGATCTGAAACTGAAAAACCTATGGTCTCACCCGGCTGAGTCATTATATTACTCACATAGACCTTCCACGCCTTGCTTCCCTTTATAGCATCAGATATTCCACCAACAAGCAGGTTAGGTATAACACTCGTATAAAGACTACCGGGCCCTAATACTATCATATCTGCCTTCCTCAGACTCCTTATCACCTCCTTCGGGGGACTAACATCGGAAGGCAATATTCTCAGCTCCTCTATTGAGCCGTTTGCAGCAGTAATTTCAGCTTCTCCGGTTATGATTCTACCATCCTTCATTTGTGCTTGAATATCCACATTTGTAAGTGCTGAAGGCAACACCCTCCCCTTGATAGCAAGCACTTTACTTATCTCCTTTATAGCTACACTAAAATCACCCCATATATCAGTCATCGCAAGAATAACAAGATTACCCAACGAATGTCCTTTTAGCTCACCCTTCGAAAACCTGTAGTTCAACACACTTGAAAGGACATCCTCATCATCTGCCAAGGCAAGCAGACAGTTCCTCAAGTCACCAGGAGGTAATACCCCCCACTCTCTCCTTATTCTACCAGAACTACCACCCGTATCCGTAACAGTAACAACTGCTGTCAGGTCGCTGGTATAGAGCTTTAACCCCCGCAGTAACGTTGAGATACCTGTTCCACCACCTACAGCCACTATTCTATAGCTATTAGAAACTGTCAACCTTTTAAACCATCTGTTGATAAACCCCATACCAAAGACTTATTCCTTCCCGAGGTCCCTATGTTCCACCACAATGCTGGTATATCCAGCATTTTTCAGTTCAACATAAACCCTATCAGCCAAGTAAACAGACCTATGTTTTCCTCCCGTACAACCAAAGGCTATGTAAAGGTAGCTTTTACCTTCCTTTTCGTATAACGGTAATAAGAAGAGCAACATATCTACAAGTTTCCCTATGAAGTTTTCCGTTACATCATACCCAGATAAGAACTGAATAACCCTGCTATCTTTTCCAGAAAGGTCTCTCAAGCTGTCAAGATAATACGGATTCGGCAAAAACCTAACATCAAACAGGAGGTCTACGCTCCTTGGGACACCATACTTAAACCCAAAGGATGTAATTACTATCATTAACCGTCTTCTTTCTAAACCTGACTGAAATAGCTCCACCAGTTCAGAAGCAAACTCCTGCGGAAGTTTATCAGAAGTGTCTATTATTATATCTGCCCTCTCTTTAAGTCTCTCTAACAGCCTCCGTTCCTCTTTTATACTCTCTACCATACCACCTTTCGTGTCAAGGGGATGTTTTCTCCTCGTCTCTTTGTAGCGTCTAACAATTACTTCATCCGAGGCATCAAGAAACAAAATCTTATAAGGGATACCCATCTTAGAGAGTTCATCCAGAGCAGGATACAGGGAATTAAAAAACTCCTTCACGCGCAAATCTACAACAAGGGCAATTCTGTTCACATTATCCGACCGCATACACAAATCTACCACCTTTGATATGAGAACAGGCGGTAAGTTATCCACACAAAAGTATCCCATATCCTCAAAGACCTTAGATGCAAACGACTTGCCTGCTCCAGATAGCCCGGTTACAACCACAACAAACATCTACTAACTATCCCCCAAAAGCATATCTATTAGCTTCCATATAGCCTCTCCATCCTCTTTATCTATTATAACATCAGCAGTATCCTTGACTTCAGGCATCGCATTGCCAACAGCAACACTCAAGCCAGCCACCTTAAACATGGGTTTATCGTTCTCACTATCACCAACGGCGACTATCTCCTCCAAAGGTATACCAGCAAACTCAGAAAACTTTCTCAAACCCAACCCTTTGTCTATTCCCTTGTTAACAATCTCAAGGTAGTTACTATAGGAACGAAACATCTCTACATATCTACCCACCCTTTTATCAAGCTCGGGATAAGCTATTTTTATGGCTTCAGAATCATCCCCTATTACGAGAATCTTCAATGGGTCATCGTCTCTGCATTCCATGTAAGCAATTACATCCCTAACTATTCTTATATCTATATCCACAAAGTCTATGTATTTCCTTATAACAGAACTAATACGCTCCGTGAATATCGTATCACCCCAAAACACATTAATATACAAGTTTCCACTATCAAGTTCTTTAACCACTTTACCTATCTCCAACGCAACACTTTTAGGCACCTTCTTGCAAAAAAGGGTCTGTCCTTCAGGAGAAACAAGAAGTGCACCATTCGACAGTATTATCGGTAATCTTATATTTAGCTGTCTCACAAACGGTATAGCACCAGAATACACCCTGCCAGTGGCTACACTAAACATAAGCAACCCCTCTTCGTGAAGCCACCTTATCCTCTCTGCCAATTTTTCATCTATCTTTCCTCTATCGTTGAGTATCGTCCCGTCAAGGTCAACAACAACTGCTCTGTATTTCCGCTCAAGCATGGTCAGTCTCCCTTCCAAGCAGTATATCCATCCCATGTGCAAGGGGTTCAACTATCAACCCCATGCTCTCCCTCACCGCCTTAACGCTACCCGGAAGATTCACTATCATCACCTTACCAGATATGCCTGCAATTGCCCGAGAGAGTATAGCACGAGGAGAAACTGTGTAACCAACCACCCTCATGATTTCAGGAAAACCAAGAATCTCTTTATCTATAAGTTTGCTTGTGGCATCCGGAGTAACATCTCTTTGCGAAAAACCTGTACCACCAGATGTAAATATAAGGTCAACCTCCCCGCTGTCCACCCATTCCTTCATAGTAGAGTATATAACTTCCTCATCATCTGGCACAACCTTGTAGAAAACCTTTCTACCACCCATCAGCTTGGCAATTTCCTCTATAGCGGGGCCACTTTTATCCACCCTCTCACCGTGAAAACCCTTATCACTTGCAACAAGTATGCCAATTCTTACCGGGTTAATTACACTCACCTTATCTCCAACCCTCACCCATCCATCTTTCAGAACATTTCCAAATCTACCCTCTCTACTAACAACAAAAGGCCTTCCCTCATCATGAAATACATCCTTACCAATGTGCATTATCTCAACCACACTGTCTCCCACTCTCAATATGTTCCCTACCTGCAACTTTTCAAGTGGGATACCAGATATAGTGATATTCTCTGAGTATTCTCCGGGAGTCCACCTTTTCACCTGCTCAGGCAAAAACTTCCTAATCGCCTCTACAGGAAGTAGGCTTATCTCCCTCCCCTTTGTGCCCGCATGTGCATCGTTCACTATTCCCCAGTGTGCCTTCAAAAAAGCCCTCTTAACCTTGTGTTTTGGAACCCCCTTCTCAGAAGAGACATTCAGGCTCAGGACCTTACCAAACACCATCACAGATCACCTCTAATGTAAGTGCCACTCTTCCCACCACTCTTTTTCAACAACCTTATTCCTGTTATCTCCACATCTTTACTCACAGCCTTGCACATATCATACACTGCAAGAGCTGCTATAGAAACCGCTGTTAGTGCTTCCATCTCTACACCCGTTTTATCATCAGCCTTTGCAGTGGAGACAATCCGCAAGGCTTTCTCCCCTGGCAGTGGCTGAATATCAACATCTATCTTGGTTATCCTGATAGGGTGACAGAGTGGAATAAGCTCTGCAGTTTTTTTACCACCCATTATACCAGCTATTCTTGAAACTCCTATAACATCTCCCTTTTTGAGCGTGTTTTCCAGAATCATAGAATACAAAGGTTCACCAACTACAACCTTACACTCAGCCATTGCCTCCCTATGAGTAATAGCCTTACCAGACACATCTACCATGTTCGCACTACCGTCTTCCTTAACATGGGTAAGCCCACTCATTGCTATCCCCCTATCCTGCTCATAACCGTATCGGTGCCTATCACTTCCCACCAACCAGCCGGCTTCATGTCA
>JAGHAJ010000196.1 GCA_021161545.1 Synergistota bacterium
AGCATTTGTATACCCTCTACCTCATTTTGATACTCCCGACTGGTGTTAACCAGTATTACATGATATCCATGGGACTTTGCAGCGGATTCTATACCCCTTAGTACTTCTGCCCAGAATGGGTTTGCGTTGTCCTCAATAATTACTCCTACTATGTGACTTTTCTGCCTCCTGAGTGATAATGCAGACCTATTGGGGACATATCCAAGCCTCTTTGCAGCCTCAAGTACCCTTTGGCGGGTTTCTTTGCTTACATCGGGCTTGTTGTTTATAGCCCTTGACACGGTATTTACGGATACGCCAACAACCTCAGCTATCTGTTTTAACGTTACAAAAGCCATTTTGCGACTCCTTTTGTGATTCATGGTATCGATACCGACATCGATACCGTAAGTAGGGTATCATATTGTCTATTAATTTTCAAGTGGTGAAATCCATCTTATCTAATTGATAACCTTTGAAATTGAAAAAAGAGGTGTTATGATATACAATAATCTAAGCGTTTGTTAGGGGTGTTAGTTATGCTACTTGGCACGATTGTGAATGCTGTAGCCATTGTGGTTGGAAGCCTTGTAGGAATTGTGATTCATAAGAGGTTTCCGGAAAGGATAAAGGTGATAGCTTTTCAGGGAATGGGAATTGCTACACTCGTAATCGGTATCCAGATGGCATTGCAGGTCCAAAATATCCTTGTTTTTATTTTTAGCATACTTGCAGGTGGTATCCTGGGGGAATTGCTCGGGTTGGAGATGAGACTGGATGTGTTGATGCAAAAGGTACAGAAGCACTTTAGCTCTGCTGATGATAAGTTCACAGAAGGTTTTGTTGTAGCATCTCTTCTTTTTTGTGTTGGGTCGATGGCAATTATAGGTGCAATTAATGAGGGTTTAAATTCTGACCATACATTGCTTTTTACCAAGTCAATACTTGATGGTTTTTCGTCTATGGCTTTTGCTTCTACTTATGGTGTAGGGGTAGCATTTTCTGCTCTTCCTCTGTTTCTGTATCAGGGAGGTATAACACTCCTTGCGGCTAATGCACAGGGCATCTTTTTGCCTGTTGTAGTGAGAGAACTTACTGCTGTGGGTGGGGCACTTATAATTGGGTTGGGGTTTAATCTCTTGGAGATAAAGAAAATAAAGGTGTTAAACCTTTTGCCATCTATTGTGGTCGTTATAGTGTTGTCTTTTCTCTTTGAGTGAGGAGGTATTGATTATGGATAGATGTGTGGTGCTTTCTGTTGGGAAGAACAAAGGTGGTACCTGGATAGAGGTGGATAATACCTCACTCAGGATTGCAGGTGGGGGACAACCATCTGATAGGGGGGAGCTTGTTGTTGGGCAAAAATCTTATAAGATACTGGAGGTAAGGAAGACTGATAGTGGATATTCCTTGAGATTGGAAGATGATGTTGAGCTTGATAATGGGGATGTGGTATATTGCAAGCTCGATGAAGATTATAGGCATCTACTTTCCCGTATGCATACAGGAGAACATATCCTTTCAAGGGCATTAGAAATAACTATACCTGGACTAAAAATTGTTAAAGCGGAGTTGGGTGAGGATAGTTCAGTTATATTTGTAGAGTCTCCTTTAACTATAGATTGGGATTTCATCTTTAGGGCAGAGAGATTGGCAAATTCGGTTATCCATGAGGGTAGAAATGTTTTTATTGAGACAGTGAGACCCGAAGAGGCTCGCCAGGTGAAGGGGTTGAGGATAAAGTGGGACAGAATAGAAGATGACTTTGTGAGACTTGTCAGGGTTGAGGGTTTTGATGTGATTGCGTGTTCTGGCACGCATGTGAACAATACACGTGAGGTAGGGGATATAATAGTAAAGAAGTTTAATGGTGGTAAGGGTAGGTATGAGATAAGGTTTGAGCTGGATGCTTTGGAAAAACTGTGGGATTATAGTTACAGGATTAGGAAACTTGAAAGTGCCATGAATATGCAGATAGAAGAGCTGGCAGAACTGTACGATAAGGTGAAACAGGAAAACAAATCTTTTCAAAAGGATTTCAAGGTTATAGCTGGTTATGTTGATATACCTTCAGAGAGGATCGAAGTGGCTGGAAAGGAGTTTTACTTCATATCTATGGTTGGTTTTCCTTCTGCTGTTTTGAGTATGTATCTGAGTAGATTGCACAGGACGGTAAATAAGGATTATATTGTTCTGAATGTTTTGGGTAATGAGGGGAACTTGTGTTTGAGTTTGCCCTCCTACGACCAGGATGATGCTGACAGGTTAGTTGAGTGTTTGAAAAATAAGTTAAACGCTAAAGGTGGAGGGAGAGGTATATATAGGTTGAAGACGGCTGAAAGGGATGCGAGGAAGGTAGTAGAGTGTTTGAGGGAGTGTGTGAGATGACTGAAAGGTGGAAAGAAGTAGTCCTAAAGGCTTGTGAGGATGGGGAAAGGGCTTCGCCGTTTGCTGAGGTTCGTAGAGGATGGATGGCTGTGAGAGATGAGGTAAATGCTTTGGAAGAGCCAACATCAGAGGTGGTAAAGAGGTTGCAGAAGTTTTCCAATATATTAAAGTATGCAGGGGTTGGTGTTCCGTGGGTTTTGACGGTATTTCTAAGAAGAATTATGTATGAAAGGTTTGGGATAGATGGAGATGTAATAGTTGCTACTACTATAGAGCCTGACAGGATAGAATCTATCCAGCTTTTAAGTGAGTCCAAAGGGCGTATCTGGGGTCTCAGCATACCTATTAACCATATCGAGGATCCGTTTTCCTATCCTATGGTGGTTAGAGAATTGCTTTATTCTGCCTTTGGTGACAAAAGGCTTGCAGGTGAACTCAGTTTTTTGGTGTTTGGTGATGCCTACACGATGAGTGCGAAGGAGTTTAATCTATTATATGATAAGGATATAGATGAGATCCCCTCTGTTTCCGAGGGAACGGGTAGTATGTTGAAACCATTTATCCCAGATAGAGAAGCTATTCTTTCAGCTATGGAGATGCTTGTAATGGCTGTTCCACCTGTTGAGTTTGAGGACCTCTCTATCTTATTGAATGCCCTTTGGATGGCATATTTGAGCAAGGGCAGGAGACATGAACTTTCCCAGCTATTCTTGACAACCGTTAAACTGATAGAGATAAAGAGATTGTGGGAGGAGAAGCGATGAGTGTATTGCCTTCGCAAAGGATAAGAGAGCTTATCAGGAAAAAGGAAATTCAGGTTATTCCACTTCTTGATGAAGATGAACAGATAGGCAAGGGCAGTATAGATGTAAGATTGGGGCTTGACTTTGTCTATTTTAAAAAGAGCAACATATCAGTTGTTGACCCTCTAAAGGTTCCAGTTGAGAAGTACAGTGAGAGGCTCTTTTTAAGACCTGGTCAGAGACTTATACTGCACCCGAAAGACTTTGTGCTTGCAAGTACGCTTGAGTATATTGTGTTTAGTGACAAGGTTATGGCATATGTGGAAGGTCGTTCTTCATGGGGTAGAATGGGACTTATCATAGCCACTGCAACGGTAGTCTCTCCAGGATATAAGGGAATAATAACGCTTGAGATAAGCAACCTTGGGGATGTGCCAATAGCACTGTACCCTGGCATGAGAATAGCACAGCTCGTGTTGCACACTGTGGAAGAAGGAGAAAAGTGGAGCTATTCTCATAAGGATAAATATCTCTTTTCTTTATCACCCGAACCTGGACAGATATCAAAGGATAGAGATTGGGATATAATAAGAAAATGGACAAAAGGGTAGATATACTGAAAGAGCTGAACCCGGAGCAACTTGAAGCGGTAACATATATAGAGGGTCC
>JAGHAJ010000113.1 GCA_021161545.1 Synergistota bacterium
ATATGGAAGATATTTGGTAAGGTTGAGGCAGTGAAGGATATGAATATTCAGGTGGAGGATGGAGAGTTCATGATACTCCTTGGCCCAAGTGGGTGCGGGAAAACTACAACTCTGAGGATGGTGGCAGGTCTGGAGGAGCCATCAAGAGGAAAGATACTTATAGGAGATAGGGTTGTGGCTGAACCTGAAAGAAACGTGTTTGTTGCTCCTAAGGATAGGGATATAGCTATGGTATTTCAGAGCTATGCCCTTTATCCACACATGACGGTTTACGAGAATATGGCATTTCCGCTGAAGTTGAGGAAAATTGGCAAGCAGGAGATAGGACAAAGAGTGAAGGAAGTAGCGAGCCTTCTGGGGTTAGAAAAGTTGCTTGACAGAAAACCCAGAGAGCTTAGTGGTGGGCAGAGGCAGAGGGTTGCCCTTGGTAGAGCTATAATCAGAAAACCTCAGGTATTTCTGATGGATGAGCCACTTTCTAACCTTGACGCAAAGTTGAGGGTGAGAATGAGGGCAGAGCTTAAGAGGTTGCAAAGGCAGTTAGGGGTTACGACCGTGTATGTTACCCATGATCAGGTGGAGGCTATGACAATGGGGGACCGTGTTGCGATAATAAACAATGGGGTGTTACAGCAGGTAGGCTCCCCAGATGAGGTATATAACAGTCCTGCCAATATGTTTGTTGCAGGATTTATTGGTTCTCCTGCGATGAACTTTGCTGATGCTACTGTAAGTGCAGAAGATAGTGGCCTCTGGATAGCCTTTGGTGGCGTTAAGCTAAAGCTCCTGCCGGAGCACGAGAAACTACTGAAAGATAGGGGATATGTAAGTAGAGATGTGGTTTTTGGCATAAGGCCCGAAGACCTGTACGATGCAGCGTTTGCACAGGTAAAAGTTCTCGGTGAAAACATGGCGAAAACCAAGGTTGACATAGTTGAAAACCTTGGCAATTCTAAGATAGTATATTTGAGCATGGATAGTGTCTCCTTTGCTGGTGCGTTCCATGCAGAATCCCAGCTCCAGGAAGGTCAGCTCATAGACGTTGTGTTCGATATGAAAAAGGCGCACATCTTTGATAAGGATACCCAGAACGCTATATTCTGATTACTTCATTTTCCATTCTGGGGTCCTTTTTTCAAGGAAGGCATTTATGCCTTCCTGGGCATCTTCGAGTGTGCATATTGTAGAGAAAAAGAGGTTAGATATCTCCAGCGCATCGGGTAGCTGAAGGTCTGCCATTCTGTAGAAGGCTATCTTGGTTAATTGTAGTGCTAATGGGCTCTTTGATGCGAGTTCGTGCGCAAGTTTTAGGGTCTCTTTCTCCAGTTCTTCTTTTGGAACAACCTTATTTACCAGCCCTATCTTCTCTGCCTCTTTGGCCTCTATAACCTTTCCAGTGAACAGGAGTTCCAGTGTTCTCTTTCTGCCAAGACTTCGTGATAGTGGGACAGCAGGGCCTATGCATGATAGACCTATGTTTATTGCTGTTGCACCGAACTTTGTACCTTCTGCTGCTATGGCAAGGTCGCTGGCAGCGACAAGTCCTATACCGTTTGCTACTGCGAATCCGTGCACAGATGCTATAACGACTTTTTTCATAGATGATATGGTTAATGTCATCTCTTCCATTAGCTGGGTTATTTCGTAGTACTGGAACATGGATTTACCTTTGAGTTCTTTTACATCTATTCCTGCTGAAAACCCTTTACCACTCCCCTTTACGATAACTACTCTGACCTTGCTATCTTTGTCCATCTCTCTAAGTGCACTATTTAGCTCCGTGGCGAGTTCCTTTGTGAATGTATTTAGGCTTTCCGGTCTGTTTAGCACAATTGTTCCTATGTGCTTGTCCTTTTGTAGCAGTATGGTTTTGTATTTCATGGTCTACCTCCTTTTAGGTTGTTTACCAAGATTATACCATAAACTTGAGTTGGATAGCTCTTTGTTGTATAATCAGTTTGGAAGGGAGTAAGTGTTCTATGGAGGAAGAGTTAAAGGGTTGGCAAAGGCTTGCGCAGGAAATGGTGGAAACCCAGATAGCGAAGAGAGGAATAAAAGATGAGAGGGTCCTTGCCGCAATGGCAAATCTCCCCCGTCACCTCTTTGTCCCACCAAGACTCAGGGACAGTGCCTATGACGACACGCCTCTTCCTATAGGAATGGGGCAAACTATATCCCAGCCTTATATGGTTGCCCTGATGACAGAGTTGCTGGCACTGAAGGGTGACGAAAGGGTCCTTGAGATTGGAACGGGCTCGGGTTATCAGACAGCGGTGTTGTGTAAACTGTGTGCTCAGGTATATACAGTTGAAAGGATAGAGGAATTGATACCTATTGCTGAGGAGAATCTCATCACTGCAGGATTGAGGAATTTTAGGATAAAGCATGGCGACGGCAGTATTGGATGGGAGGAAGAGGCTCCATTTGATGCTATCATTGTTACAGCTGCAGCTCCAGAAGTGCCTCAGTCGCTTGTTGAGCAGCTGGGAGAGAGAGGAAGAATGGTTGTGCCGATTGGTGAAAGGTATGTGCAGGACTTGATGTTGCTCTTAAAGGATGAAGATGGTAGTGTTAAGAAGAAGGTGGTCTCCAGGTGTGTGTTTGTTCCTTTAATAGGTAAAGAGGGATGGAAAGGAGATGAACTGGAATGATATCAAGGCAAGAGGCTTACGAACTGGTGAAGGGGCATGTAAAAGAGGATTACATGGTGAAACATATGCTTGCAGTGGAGGCAGTGATGAGAATGCTTGCAAGACATTTTGGGGAGGACGAAGAGAAGTGGGGTATAGCGGGTCTATTGCATGATCTCGATTATATGGAAGCGAAGTCGAATTTTTCCAGACATGGTTATATTACTGTGAAGATGCTTGAAGAGAAGGGTCTGGATATCCCTGATGAAGTAAAGAAGGCGATAATAGCACATGTTGGGCATCCGAACCACAAAAGGAGACTGTTGATAGAAAAGGCAATCTATCCATCCGACCCTGTTACGGGTTTTATCGTTGCAGCGGCGAAAGTCATGCCTGATAAGAAACTTGCATCTGTAGATGTTCCCTTCCTATTGAAGAGGTTTAAGGAGAGGAGATTCGCAAAAGGTGCGAATAGGAAGGCAATGAAGGCCTGCGAAGATATTGGACTCTCTTTGGAGGAATTTCTTGGAATAGCTTTGGAGGCAATGAAGGGAATATCTGATGAATTGGGATTGTAAAGGAAGTGATAAGCTATGAGGGATTTAGTGCTGGTTGAGGATACTGCCCTTTACGGAAGGATACCGATACTGGCTATCCATGGGTTGTCTCAGCTGCTTGAAGTAGATGGTTTAAATATCCTGTATGACGTGGGTTCTGATTATCGTGTTCTGCTGAATAATACAGCATTTATGGGTGTAAATCTGA
>JAGHAJ010000077.1 GCA_021161545.1 Synergistota bacterium
CAAGGAACCGTCTTACGCGTTCCAGGTATTTTTCATCCATGTAAGGGTCAGTAGGTAAGTTGACTACGTGTTGACTTATCTTCTCTGCAATCGGATTCTCTCCCCATCGGTATCCCCAAAGCTCAAATTGGTCCACAACTGGATGTATAGGAGAAACAAACCAATCCCCAAGAGGTATATGTTCCTGGAAAGCCCGGTAGAAAAATTCCCTCCTGTCCTTAACCAGCAAGGGGTACTTCAAAAATGTATGTCTAACATTCCTGGGACGCATCGGTGGTTCCAATCCTAACGAACGAAGCATGATGTCGTATCCATCTGCCACAGCTATTCTATGCCCAATAATACCATTCAATTCCCTGATAGCTTTTATTCCTTCCCTCGCTTGAACTTCAGAAAAAGTCTTAAGGAACCCCCTCGGCATAGAAGGTGCACGTATTTCATATCCCTGCGATGAACCAAGGATAAGGTTTTTCTTACTAAGCCATCTATATGATTTCAGTACAAACCAGTAAAGTGCAGGACGTGAAGTCCATTTTCTCACTCGCATAAGCAGATATAAAAGAGCTTGTTCTCCCACAGAAGGATGCACCCACTCCTCTTCAAACCTCCTTAGCCTTCCAGAAAGGGTGTTATCTTTGGTATACACTATCCCACCAAGTCCAGTAGAAAACGGCTTATTCCACTGAGTAGAAAAGAAAGAGGCATCTCCCAACGTACCATTCTTTCTCCCATTATAATTACCCCCAAGTCCATGAGCACAGTCTTCTACCACATGCAAGCCGTGATTCTTAGCTATATCCAGAATTCCATCCATCTCAGGTGATAAACCATATGTATTCTGCGCAATTATCACCTTCGTCCTTGTAGTAATTTTCCCTTCTATCTTACCAATATCTATATTATAGGTGAGAGGTTCTATATCCACATACACGGGTTTCGCTCCAAGGTATATTATTGGATTTACCACAACCACACATGTATAAGCAGGCACTATCACCTCGTCTCCTTCACCGATACCAAGAGCCTTAAGTATAGCGTAAAGGGCAACCCTACCTTTCCAGAAAAGGTGTATATTTTCTGGAGACACTCCCAGATATTCTGCAAAAAGCCTCCTAAACTCTTCCCTATACACCTACGGTATCCTCCTCAAAAATCCAAGGTATTGATTCCCGGTAAACAAGAAGTATACAAACAAAAGCAAAACGAACGTGGAATAAACCAGGAACCATTTCTTCTCAAATATTCTCTCAGGGTCTTTGACTATGCTGTTCTCCTCATATAACAAATGAAAGAACCACACCACAAAGACAACCACGAATGGTAAAAGGAGTATAAGGTCTGCACTGTACTTCATACTTATCGCACCAAACATGAAAGAACATGCTGCTAATGAAGCTACAATAGCTATCATAAGCTTTTCCTCACTATAATGTGCAAAACTCTTTCTATATGCAACCAGTTCATTTCTGTCCCTGACAAATCTTATTTCGGCAAACCTCTTGGATGCCATAAGAAAAATACCCAAAAACCAGAACCCCAGCACTACAGAGGCGGGGACAAGGTGTTCAGCTGAAGCAACACTATACCACCCAACAAGCAACCTTATAGGGTTATTAGCTGCTTCGGAGATAAAGTCAAGATAAGGCTTATCTTTCAGCCTGAAGGGTTTTACATTATAAAGAATCCCACTGATTAACAGTAATAAGACAGAGATTTCCAGCATGTAGTTGTTCGTGAGAGTTGACAACACCAATCCAGACAGATAAAGCAAAACAGAAATAACCAACACAAACCTCTTCGAAATCCTGCCAGATGGAATGGCCCTATGTCTTTTCTCTGGATGGTGGGCATCTGCCTCTGCATCAAGTATTTCATTGATGCCATAATTTCCAGAAGCAACAAGGCATATAGAGATAAAACCTACAATGATCCCATATAGATTTGACAAGATATTCTGGTGAAGCACCTTCAGAGCAAACAGCGCACCAACCAACATAAATGTATTCCTGTACCATCTTTTAGGCCTATAAACATCTATCAGCATTTTTATCATAGTTTGGTTATTTCCCCTCCTTTTACCATAAAAGTTTCGTCTGCAATCTCCATCAGAGGTAGGTCATCGTATGAGTCCGTGTAAAGGTGAATACATCCGTACTCCTCTATCGTTATCACTTTCCGCAAAAACTTGAGTTTATTCACATTCCAGCAGGTTTCAAAGTTCTCACCAACTCCATTACAGCTATTAGATACTACCACGTCAAACGGGAAAACTCCACTCAAAACACCCTTTATAAGTCCTTCTTCAGAAGCAGAGACAACCACGATTCTATCATACAGCTGTTTGCCAAGAAACTCCAAAAGCCTATCGTTCAGTTTAGTCCGGAAATAGTTCACGTAACTTCGGAGTTTTACTTCATCCATACGACAAAACTTCGACAGCAGTATCCTCTTAAAAGTATTCCTCGCATAAATCTGCTTCTCTCTCCGATTGGGGGATAAAACACGCACAATAAAAACTCTACTCCCCGCAATCAGAAACCTCGCATCAAGATAATACCTCTCCTTTCTAAAAATATACCCAAGTGTATCGCACATCACAATTGTATTGTCAAAGTCAACAAGGGCAAGTTTCTTCACTTTACAAAAACCACCTTCCTAAACACACTTGCACCCTTCCGTTCAAACCACGATACACCTTCCTGAACCAGTGTAATCTCAAGCACATATTTCCCCCTTCTTCCGGGAGCTCTGACCATTAATGGCACTTTAATAACCTCCCCACTTTTAACCACACATGGAAGAACAGCTCTATTACCGTCAAATACCACAGTCTTCCCAGTTCTTACATCCAACCAGTGATAGGATAGATGAATGTTATAAAGTGTCGGGATACTAACTGCTGTCCGATAGTTCAATCTTTGCCATCTGTTGTCAGCATATGTAATCCAATCGTACCTGCTTACGTTCTTAAATGTCACAGACACTCTTATAGTTCTCCCACCCAAAAACGCCCTAGGAAGATCTACAGCGATAAACTTTACTCTGTATCCATCATCTGGTAAAGGTTGACAATTCCAATATTTTACACGGTGTACAATGTTTACAATACATCTTCCTATTAAACCTCCACCTATATCACACACCTCAACTACATATCTACCCACTGGTAAATTGGGTACCTTGAATTTACCTACTATGCACTTGTGTGGTTCCATAAAAGCAAGCTTCTGTGCCTCTATAGCCACTTTTTCTCTATAAACTTCCCTGTTAGTTCTGTCTTTCCACACTAAGGACACCATTTTCCTATCCAGGAACACAACAGGTTTCTCATCGAGTAACTTCAGAACAACCACACTCCACCTGTTCGACGGCAAACTATGAGGAATATACACAGAAAACCTATGACTTGAGAGTTTCGTACCATATGGTATAAAGTTCCTATCTCTATCTGTTATCTCATAAACTATACTTTTTTCATCCTCATACACTTTTCTAAGGCTGTCTCCACCTACTTTCACCAATCTCCCAATATCACTCTTAGAATACCACATTTTATATACCACTACATACTTCACATTTATGGACTTTAGCACAGACAACTTCTTTTCAAAATTGCTTACTCCGAGTATCTGCTGAATAGGTGGAAGATTTGTATTGAAAGCACTAACTATTCTCTTCCAGTGATAAGTAGAGTAATACATGTAAAATGGCATCTCACTTATACTATAAGGCACTTCAAAAATAGCAAAATTCCCTTTTTGCTTTGACAGCCAGGAAATCACAGGTAAATCTTTCTTGTCGTAAGGTAAACGAACCATACTCAATGGGAAAGACGCATACTCAACCAGTATCAGCAAAGGGATGCTCCATAACAACCATTTTTTTCTCAACTTTTTCTCTAAGAAAGAAATAGAGTAAGCGACAAGTATAGCTACACCCAAGGCAACAAAAACTACAAATCTGGACGGCTCACGAAGTCCACAAAATCCGGGTACAAACTTATACAATAACAGGTAAACATTTGGAATAACAAGTGAATGCAGCTTTATATAGGGCCCGAAGGACAATAAAATAGCTAAGACAGTAAACAACGTATAAAAGAAAATATTGTGATACATAGCTACTTTCATCTTAATGCGTCCTAAAAGATAGAGTATCAAACCAATCGGTAAGAAACCTATAAAAGCAGGCCTGTCTCCCAAAAAGTGAAGCCCTTTTATCACTTTATACCAACTAAAGGTAGAGTAATAACTCTTAACAGTTGCTGAATACCATTCAACTTCCCAAATACTTCTGGTCATCCCATAAAGACCACGAAGAATTATATAAGGATAGTAAAAGGGAAAGATAAAACTCATCGAAATCCCTATAAATAAAATAACTGATAGAATGTGCTTTCCAGCGACTAAGATACGGTAATAAAAACCGTAAAAAACAATAAACAGGCCGATAAAAACTGAAAAATACATCATATAGTATCCGCTGGAAAGCGCAGTAAAAACAAAAAAGATAGATGCGTATATCATATATCTATACTTATATCTTTCATAGAATTTGTGAAGACACAAAAGAGTAAGCGGCATCCACATGGTCATCATATTTTGAATCTGATGAATACACCACATTTTATAAGGTATGAATGAAAATATAATTCCTCCCACAATACCTGCAAGATAACTCTTTGTAAGGTGTTTTACCAACACAAACATTGTAATGCCAGATAATGCAAATGGTAGTATCGTAAGTATTCCATACATCACTATGGCACTTCTGGTAATCAAATACAAAGGCAATCCCATAAGCGCAGTAAAAATCTGGTGTTCTGAAAATGCAAGAGTAAGTTTATAAGAATAAAAAACATTCGCATCAAATAACTGCTCCACATTTAATCCATTTTGTAGGATACTATGTATATCCCACATAAGTGTCCATATGCTTATCAAGTCATCGTGAAACTGAGCCACGACATACCCATAAAACATATCTCTAACAACAGGATATGTCATTATAATAGATATGCAAACAAAGAAAATAATCATAGCTACATATTGGAGCTTTCCACGAATATTAGCCTTACTGCCAGTTTTAAACATACTATCTCCTTTATCCATCTATTATCTCACCTATGACTTCTTTGGCTTCTTTATCCCACTTTTCCTTCGAAAAATCCTCAGCTCTCTGTCTACCAGCCTCAACAAGTGTGCTTCTGAGCTCGCTATCACTAACAACTTCCTTTATAACCTCAGCAATCTCATAGAAATCCTTTTTGTCAAGCAGGATTCCACCATATCCAACCGTATATGGAACCCCTGTAACCCCATAGGCGAGAACAGGAACACCAAACATCATAGCTTCTATCAAAGGAACACCAAATCCCTCATGCTCACTCATAGAAAGATAGGCA
>JAGHAJ010000106.1 GCA_021161545.1 Synergistota bacterium
AAACTCTCTCTCTGTTCCTTAACATCCCCGCTAAAAGACACACTTACATCCGGCGGAATGTTCATCTTGTTTATGAGTTTTTTAACATCATTCGCAACATCACCAACAGAGCGCCCGAGGACATTCATATCAACTTTTACTATCCGCTTCCTGTCTTTTCTATCTATTTCTATTGGGCCATACCTTTTTTCTATAGTAGCAAAACTACCAAGTGTAACCACCCTACCAGTAATCGTCGGTATAGGCATAGAGAGAACCTGTTGCAGGTCTTTCCGCCAATTCTTCTGCATTCTAACCCTTATGTCATAATCAGTCGAACCACTGGTAAACTCCCCTGCCACAGAGCCATAGTAGTACGCACGAAGCGTTTTTGCAACCGTATAGACATTAACCCCCAGCATGCCTGCTTTAACCCTGTTTATCTTTATCCACACCTCCGGTCTGTTTTCTCTCTGGCTCACAGCAACGTTTACCGCACCTGGTATCTTTTCAGCACGCTTTTTGAGCTCCTTGGCAATCTTTACTATCTCAGAAAGATCATCTCCTTGAATATCAACGACTATCGGTTTAGTACCAAGCATAACAAAACGCATGGCAGAACCCGCTTGAACAGTCATTTTACTTATACCAGGTGCATTTTCCATTAGATAATCTCTCATCTGATAGGCTATCTCCTTGGATGACCTCTTGCGTTCGCTTTTGGGAACGAGTTTCACTCCTACCTCCCCAACATTGACTCCTTCCTCCATACCCATAGCAACCCCCACACCCTTCTCCTCCTCACCGTCAAATCCAAAGTAACGCTCCCTTTCTGGAATGTTCCTAACCACATATCTTTCAGCCATGTGAACTATCTTATCGGTTTCAGAAAGCCTTGTGCCTTCCGGTAGTTGAAATGTTATACTTACATCACCAGAATCCACATCAGGGACAAATTCGGTGCCTACAAACGGGAATAACAGCCATGCACCGAAGAATATAACCACAGCCAATCCAACTATAATCACTCTGTTATTCAGCGCAAATGTGAGTAACTTACCGTAAAGATTACTCAACCACAAGAAAAACCTATCACCCAGTCTATCTCTTTTCACCTGCTTACCACCAAGGAGTCTTGAGGAAGCCATTGGAATAAAGGTAAGTGCTACAAACAAAGATGCCATTACCACTATAATTATGGTATATGCAAGCTGCTTGAACATGATGCCTGTGAGACCAGTAGCAAAACCAAGGGGTGCAAAGACAGCCACAGTGGTAAGTGTAGATGCCATAACCGCAAGCCCTACTTCTGAAGAACCAATCACAGAAGCTATACTCCTGCGTTCGCCATTTTCTATATGTCTTGAGATATTTTCGAGTATAACTATAGAGTTATCCACCACCATACCGGATGCTATCGCAAGGCTTGAAAGGGAAACAATATTCAGCGTATATCCTCCAAGGTAGAGAAATGGAAGAGCAGCAACGAGAGAAAATGGTATGGACATCGATACAATCATACTGGCTTTAAATTCTCTCAAGAAAAGATATGTAACCAGTATGACAAATACTATTCCCCAAAAAAGAGTGTTACCAAGGTTTCGTATAGCACGTTTTATAAACTCTGAACTATCCATGGCAATGTGTATCTTCACATCTCCAGGAAGTGTCTTCTGTATCTCCTCAAGCCTCTTTCTTACCCTATCCACCACATTCACCGTATTTGCATCCGATTGCTTCTGTATCATCATAAGCACAGAGGGTACACTATTGTGCCACGCATGCATCTTTTCTTCTTTGAAGCTATCTTTAACAGTTGCAACATCTTTAAGATAAATTACCTTTCCATCAAAGCTACCCACAACCGTATTTTTTATCTCATCTACCGTTTTATACTTGGCAGGGACGCGAATAAAGTAGTCCTTCTTTCCAAGCTTTATATCACCAACAGGTAGATTGAGATTGCTCGCACTGAGCACCTCTATAATACGCGAAACAGGCATATGGTAAGCAATAAGCTTATTCTTGTCCAGAAATATGTTTATCTGTCTTCTTAATCCACCATAGATTATAGTAGCACCCACACCGGGAATCCTCTTCAATCTATCGGATATATCCTTATCCACTATGTGGTAAAGCTCTTCATAATCTCTCTTGCTCGTAACAGCAATGACCATTATCGGTGACATCGATGTATTGAGCTTAAATATCATAGGTTTCTCCACATCCGACGGGAGGTCTCTCATTGCAAGGTCTACCATGTCTCTTATATTGTTAGTAGCCTCCTGAAGGTCCGTGCCCCACTCGAATTTACACGATATCACAGATAAGTTATCCAGAGATTTAGAAGCTATTTCATCGAGATCCGATACAGTAACAAGCCTATCTTCAAGGTGCTTTGTAACGTTTGTTTCCACATCCTGCGCACTCGCACCGGGCCACGCAGTAATGACGCTAACCACAGGCGGAGTCATCTTAGGTAGCAAGTCTATATTGAAATTCAAGAGTGCCACTACCCCAAATATCAAAACCGCAACAAATATCATAATGGTAGTCACAGGTCTTTTAACCGAAAACTCTGGTAGTGTCATGGCCCGTCTAATCCTCCTTTACAATTCTGACCTTGCTACCTTCTCTTATAGCTGTGCTACCAAGCACAATAACCCTATCACCCGGCTTCACATTTCCAGAAATTTCTACCATATCGCCATCCACTATCCCCGTTACAACCTTTCGTCTTGAAACTACATTATTCCTGCCCACGACAAGCACGTAGTCCACATTCGTTTCAGGAATCCTCCTAACCGCATCGAGTGGTGCAGATAGTAACTTCTTCCTGCCAACATCCATTGTTACACTTGCATACATACCCGGTTTAAGCTCTCCAGTATCATTGGAAACCATTACCTCAATAGTAGCACTCCTCGTCATCGGGTCAACCACTGGACTGACCTTCCACACCCTACCTACAAATATCTTATCAGGATACGCATCCACAACAATACGAACTGATAAACCCTTCCTTACAAATCTCAATTTCTTTTCATTCACACCAAAAACCACTTTTAAGGGATTCATCTTGGTAATCCTCAATAAAGGAACAGATGGTACCGCCAAATCTCCAGGGTCTTGATACCTTTGAGAAACAACCCCACTTATGGGAGCCTTAACCCTATAATCGTCATAGTGAACCTTTACCTGATTCAGCATAGCCTTAAGCCTTCTGCTATCAGCAATTGCCGCTGCAAGACCAGCTAAAAGCTGATTATACTGAGATACTATATGGTCCAACTGCTGCTGGGAGACAACCTTTTTTCTGTACAGCCTCTCTATCCTTGCCTTGTCCTTTTTAACAGCAGACAGAGAAGCCTTAACTCTATTTATCTGAGCCAAAGAAGCCTCATAAGCTGCCTTCGTAGATTCAAGCTGTGCAGATATTGTTCTATCATCTATGATAGCAACAACCTGACCAGCCTTTACCCTATCGCCTACATCGACAAGTATCTTCTTTATAGTCTCCGCATTTACTTTTGGAAATACCTTCACATCTTGAAAAGAAACCACATTTCCAGACTCCTGAAACCATATGTGAAGTTTCCTATATGCCACCACACCAACCTCAACGGGATAGACAATCTTCCTCGCCACAGTAACGCTTTCTTTCTTTCCGATAATCTTTGCTATCAAACCATGTTTGTAGGCATAAAACATACCCCCAATAATAAGCACAAATATAATGGTCCAGACTATGCCTTTTGCCTTCTTACCCATGCTATTATCTCCTTTCTGTAACAAACTTCAGCCTGGCAACAGCCATATTTGCATCATACAGAGCCTGTATGTAGTTCGTCCTCGTTTGCTTGAGAGATGTCTCTGCGTCAAGTACATCGATATTCGTGCCAACCTGAGCTTTATACCTCTGAGTGGCAATTCTCAAATCGTCCCTTGCCTTTTCAAGCTGCTTCTCTATAGTAGCTATTCTCTCTTCCGCATCAAGAAGATTTACATACGCAGAATTTACCTCCAGCGCAATATTATCCTTGAGTTGTTCCATAGTTAACCTGAGCTGCTCTATAGAATACTCTTTACCCGAGACCGCTGCATCTGTCTTACCCCCATCAAACAGCTTCCAGCTCGCAACAAGCGCAATATCCCATTCATCGCTGTCTGGCCAGAACTTATCTCCCTTCCTGTAGTAGTCAGCAGACAATACTATCGTGGGTTTTGTATCACTTCCCGCTATTTTCTTTGCAGCTTCTAGCATGTCCAATTGCAGCTTTATAGAAGAAAGCTCATACCTCCTACCAAGAGCTTCCTTCACGTAATAATCTACTCCCTGATGGATATTTGTGTATTTGAGCTCTTCAATCACTTTTACTGGTGCATGCAGATCCATACCCATAACGTTCTTCAATGCAAGATACGCAAGCATCAGTTGATGTTTTGCCTTTATC
>JAGHAJ010000223.1 GCA_021161545.1 Synergistota bacterium
GCTCATCAAACACTCAACTATATCCCATAACTTCAGAGGAATTCTGGTCAGCACAAAAACAAGTATAGACATAAAATCCAACACGTTAAAGGAAAACACTATAGGGGTACTCTTAAAAGAAGCAAAAAACACACACATAATTCAAAACAAATCAGAAGAAAACGGCATAGGTATAGCAATAATCGATAGTAAAGATATAAATATAGGAAAAAACCTGTTCAAACATAATGTCTGGGGGATAGCTGTATCCAATAGCAAGGAAAACTACCTCAAGATTTCAGAAAACCGATTCATGTTCAACTATATTGGCATCGTAGGATTTGAATCATCCCTTATAAACTCCATCAACAACGAATTTCAGGTAAACAGTATAGCCATCGCACTCACAGACAGAGCTGTAATCAACGAATCTGAGAAAAAGGGCAATTTTGTTGGAAATAAGAAGAATATCTACTACTACAACAAAGGTTACTACATCCCAAACATGAAATACTAACCCGAAAATCAAGCACTGTCCTTTTCACAGCTTTCCTGCTATAATAATATACACAAACAATCAAGGGAGGTGCCCTAATTGGTATTAAACCATTACTTGGACACTATTAAGCCTTCAGGAATCAGGAAATTGTTTGATCTGGCACAGAGTGCCAAAGATGCAGTAAATTTTGGGATAGGAGAACCCGATTTCGATACCCCCAAGATCATCAGAGAAGCTGCCCAGAAAGCAATGGAGAATGGAATTACACACTACACACCTAATGCTGGTTTTAAGGAGCTCAGAGAAGCTATATCAGAAAAACTCTTAAAGGATAACAATATAACTGCAGACATAGATGAAATCATCGTTACAGCAGGAGGAACAGCATCGCTCCTAATCTCGCTATACACACTTATAAATCCCGGGGATGAGGTAATAATACCAGACCCCGGATTCGTAGCGTATGAAAATCAGGTAAAGCTATTCGGCGGAATACCAGTAGCATTCAAATTAAGTGAAGAGGATAATTTCCATCCAGACATAGAGTTACTGAAATCTCTTATAACACCAAAAACAAAAGCAATAATAGTAAACACCCCATCAAATCCAACTGCTGCAGTATATACCAAAGAGGAATTAGAAGCCATTGCAGAACTTGCACTAAAGAATGACATATACTTAATATGCGACGAGCTTTACGAATACATACTCTACGATGGAAGAAAACATCACAGTATCGCTTCCTTTCCCGAAATGAAGAAACTAACCATAACTATTAACGGTTTTTCAAAGAGTTATGCAATGACAGGTTGGAGATTGGGATACATAGTAGCGGAAAAGGAACTCATAAAGGCTATGTTAAAGTTTCAGCAAAATTCTATCGTATGCGCAAATTCAATCACGCAAATGGCCGGTATAACTGCACTAAAGGAGGCAGCAAAAGATGTAGAGATAATGCTAAAAGAATATACGCGGAGAAAGAAGTTTATATTCAAGGCAATAAACAGTATTGGCGGCATCTCTTGTAAACAGATAGAAGGGGCATTCTACGCATTCGTAAATATAAAAGATACCCAAATGTCGTCAGACGAGCTATCCATGTATCTCCTAAAGGAATACGAAGTAGTTACCGTTCCAGGTACGGCATTTGGAAAGTACGGAGAAGGCTACATAAGACTATCCTTTGCCACTTCTATGGAAAAGATAGAAGAAGGCACAAGAAGGATGAAAGAGGCCATAGAAAAACTGAGATGACAAAGTTAAAACCAACTAAGTTAGCCTTATACCTTGTAATTGTAACTATCATCCTGTTAGAAAGCATTGGCACATGTTACGCAATTATTACGGTAGAAGACATAGTAGAACTCACACTTAGACATAACCGAAATATAAAGCGGGCAAAGCAGCTACTAAAAAAGGCGACCTTTGACTTCAAATCACAGGTCGCCTCTGTGATGCCAAATGTATCCTTTTCAGGAAGGATTTCCAAAACAAATGGTATGTCAACCTACCACAACATAGGTATAACCCTCACTCAACCTATTGATGCAAGTGGAAGGATATCAGACACATTAAAATTAGCAAACCTACAGGTAAAAATAGCAGAAGCTAATCTACTTGAGATAAGAAGGAACATTGTCTTCAGAGCAAAATCAACCTTTTATCGAGTATTACTGGACAAAAGTCTCATAAAAGTAGAAGAACTCCACCTACAGAGCCTAAAAGAGAGATATAAAATCATATCCGAAAAATATAAAAAAGGTATGGTTTCCTACCACGATTTAATAAGAGCAAAGGTAGATTTATCAAATGCATATCCACACTACATCACGCTAAAAAATAATCTAAAATCAGATATAAACAGCCTCACGCTGTTGGCAGGCAAAAATATACGGAACAGCAAGCTACCAGAAAGGCTCACATATACACTTCACACCATCCCACCAGAGCCACTGATAGAGAAAAAAGCCCTAAAAAACAGGCCAGATCTACTACTTGCAAGACTAAACGAAGCTGCGGCAAAACTAACTCTCCTCCTGAAAGAGAAAGAAAACTCACCACAGCTCTCATTTTTGGCAAACTTTGTGCTCCACAGCTCTGTATCGAAAGAGAACCACAATTTTACACTATCACTAAACCTCAGCTTTCCGATTTACGACAGTAACAAAAGAGATTTAGACGTAAAGAGCCAAAAGGCATATCTCAAGAGCATTCTACTGGCAAAAGAGCAGCTAATAGAGGAAATAAAAAACGAGGTAAAGGATGCCTACAATGGCATAAAGAAGGCTGAAAGTACCATAAAGGCAATAAAGGGAAATATACAGCAGGCGAAGTTGGGACTAAAGATAGCAACAACAAGATACAAAGAGGGATTAAGCACTTACCTTGACCTTATGAACAGCGAACTGGCACTACACACAGCAAGGGTAAACATGTCTGAGGCCATTTACTCCTACTTTGTTTCTATAGCAAATCTAAAACTGGTAGAGGGAGAAACACGGTGAAAAAAGTAATAATAATCCTGTTTATATCACTCCTTGTAGCGGGAGGAAGCTACTACTATTACAAACACCTTCATGTGCAAAAGAAGGTGAAAAGTAAGCACATACCTACTATAGAAGAGATACAAAGGCTGAGAGGTATTCCAGTCGTAGTTTATAAAGCTAACTACAAAGATATAAAGATATACAGATCCTTTATAGGAACAGTAGAACCAAAGAAGGTGATAAACATCACAGCAAAGGACAGAGACACAATAAAAGAAGTGTATGTAGATGTGGGAGATAGGGTAAGAAAAGGTGATAAGCTCATAAGGATAAACAGAAGTACAATCAGCGCACAACTGAGTGCCATACAGGTTAAGCTAAACAAGGCGAAGAAAGACCTTTTAAGGTTAAAAAAACTCCTCGAAAAGGGAGCTGTATCAAGGTCAGATGTAGAAAATGCACGAGTAGCGTATGAGAGTATATACTCTCAGTACCGGGTACTAAAGACACAGCTATCAGATAGAATAATAGTATCACCAATAGATGGAATAGTCTCCTACAGAAATGCACAGGTAGGTGAAGTAGCAACAAGCACCGTTCCACTACTTAAGATAATATCTACAAAGGGTAATGAGATAAAACTTGACATACCAGAAACTTACATAATGGAGATAAAGCGTGGTGAGTTAGCTACTATCTCAGTAGACAGCATGCCAGGGAAAACATATAAAGGGAAGGTTTCTGTAGTGTATCCAATAGCAAATCCATCAAAGTTGTTCACCGTCAAGGTTCAAATTATGCAAAAGAATCCCCTCCTTGCAGGCATGTTTGCAAGGGTGAAAATATTAGTAGCTACATACAGGAATACACTCATGGTGCCACTTGCAGCTATCCTTGAGAAGAACGGCAAAAAGTATCTGTTCGTGGTAAAAGGCAATAAAGCCCAGAAAAGGTATATATCACTTGGGACAGTCTACAAAGAGCTTGTAGAGGTAAAGAACGGCATTAAAAAGGGCGAGTTAGTGGTCATCAAAGGAGGATACTACCTCAGCGATGGTGCAAAGGTTAGAATCGTAAGATGAAACTTACTGATATATCCGTAAATAAGCCTGTCTTTACATCTGTAATAGTTATAATAGCGGTTGTTATTGGAATATACTCATACACACTATTGGGAGTGGACTTGCTTCCCCCCACAGACTTTCCCGTAGTAAGCATAACAACCTTTTACCCAGGAGCATCTCCAGAGGATATAAAAGAAAGCATCACCAAAAAGATAGAAGAGGCTGTTTCTACTATCGATGGAGTAAAACATATAAATTCTACATCATTAGAGAGAATATCCTTTGTGACAGTAGAGTTCAACCTAAGTAAGAATATCAATCAAGCTGCGATAGACATATCCAATAAAATAAACAGAATAAAACGAGCTTTACCAGAAGATGCTGGCGACCCCATAATACAGAAGTTTGACGTAAATGCACGTCCATTCATGCGAATAGCTATAACGGGAGATTTTCCTCTAAGTTTCATAAGAAGGATTGCAGAAGACGATATAAAGAAACAACTTTTACAGATGGATGGAATGGCGTCTATAAAGGTAGTTGGTGGAGAGGAAAGAGAGATACAAGTTCTCGTAGATCCTGACCGTATGTTGTTCTACAAGGTTCCATTTATACAAATAGTATCTGCAATCCAGCAGAATAATATAAATATCCCTATAGGACACATAGAAAGTAAAGAAGTAGAGTATTCCATAAGAGTAAAAGGGGAGGTATCCGACTACTGTGCGCTAAACAACATAAATGTTCAAAACATAAACGGCGCAATACTCCCACTTCGCACACTGGCAAAGGTAAAAAGTGGCATAAAGGAAAGAAACAGCTTCGCAAGGTTGAACACAAAAAGCTCTATAATACTAAACCTTTATAAAAGAACAGATGCAAATATAGTAACACTCGCAAACAGTGTCAAAAATAGGCTAAAACAGATAGAAGGAATCCTTCCAACAGGACTTAAAGTAGATGTAGTGCATGACAAAAGCAAATTTATCAAAAACGCCATATCAAACGTAATAAAAAACATGATTATAGGAATAGTATTAACGTCACTCGTATTATGGCTGTTCTTAAACAGGATTTATCCTACATTCATAATAGCACTCGCCATGCCGACATCTGTAATCTCCACCTTCTTGCTCTTTTCCATGGCAAACTTTACATTAAACATCATGAGTTTGATGGGACTCGCAATATCCGTTGGGGTACTTGTAAACAATTCCATCCTTGTGCTTGAAAACATCTACAGATACCACGATTTAGGTTATTCTTACAAAGAAGCCGCGAGAAAAGGCTCAGCAGAAATATTTCTTGCAGTTTTTAGTACCACCTTGACAAACATCGCTGTATTTGTCCCAATAGCGTTTATGGGTAGTACCGTGGGCATGTTCTTCAAACAGTTTGGATTAGTTGTAGTCTTTTCAACCCTGATGTCGCTTCTCGTATCATTTACACTCACACCAATGATGGCTGCACACCCTCTTGGAAGAGCAAGAAGCATACCACTTGTGGGACTACTACCAAAGGCTTGGAATGCAATATACAGTCTCATTCTGTCCATATACATAAAGATACTAAAGGGACTGCTACACTACCCCAAAACATCTTTAACGGGATTTATCTTTATATTTTTAGCATCATTCACGCTATTCCCGATGATAGGATTTCAATTCTTTCCAAGAGTAGATAGAGGTACATTCTCCATACAGATAGAAGTTCCTCCAAGCTCAACGCTTAACGACACAAAGAGCGTTGTACTGAAGGTTGAGAAACTTGTTAGAAAGATACCAGAAGTCAAGTACATAACGAGCTCAGCAGGGGGTAGCGGCTCATCCAGTGGAGTAAACTATGGAGAAGTAAGCGTAAAACTGGTGGGCAAAAAAGACAGAAAGCGTTCTACATTTGCCATAGCACACAGCCTGAGGAGAGATTTAGCAGGCATCCCCGGCGCAAAATTCACCATAAGCATTCTTAGCGGGCGACACAGTGGTAAACCCATACAAATAGAGATTAGAGGCAAGTCAGTTTCAACGTTAAATAGGATAGCAAACCAGATAGAAGAAAGATTAGAAGAGATAAAGGGAACAGCAGACATAGACACAGATTGGAGGATGGGAAAACCACAACTTAAACTCAAACCATACATCGAAAAACTACCTTACTATCATACAACCACGACAGAAATCTCAACCACACTGAGGTACTACATTTCTGGTAAGAGTGCCTCAACATATAGAGAAAAAGGCGAGGACTATGATATCACCGTCAAAGTAGACCCAAAGAGAATAAAGGATATAAGAGACATAGAGAATTTACCCCTCATAGGTAAGAACTACTTAATACCAGTGAAGGAAGTAGCTTCTTCCACATATACAATAGGGCCTGTAGCTATCAAGAGGGTAGACCAACTAAACACAGTAACGGTGAGTTGTAACGTGGTAAACAGAAGCACAGGAAAGGTGTATCAAGACATTTCAAATAAGCTCAAAGGGCTAAAGTTACCATCAGGGTACACCATAAGATTCGGCGGAGAAGTAGCCACAATGAAGGAGGAATTTGCAACATTGTCCAAGGCCCTTATACTCGCCGTAGTATTGACGTTTTTGCTAATAGCGGCAATACTGGAATCTTACCGTTATGCTGTAATCATTATGCTAACCGTGCCATTCGCAGTCGTTGGTATACTAATTGCCCTGTTATTAACAAAGGTAACCCTAAACATATTCGGTATTATGGGGATAATAATGCTTGTAGGCCTCGTAGTAAATAACGCCATCGTCATCCTTGACTACGCATTTATCTTAAGGAAAGAGGGTAAAAATCCATACGATGCTATTACTACTTCATGTAGAGTGAGATTAAGACCCATCCTAATGGCAAATCTTACGACCATAGCGGGGTGGATTCCTCTCGTCCTCGGATTTGGAGAGGGCGGTGAATACATGCGCGCGATGGCAGTTGTGGTCACAGGTGGACTAATATCAGGAGGATGGCTCGCCTTGTTCGTCATACCCATAATATACTACCTAAGGGAAAGGAAAAGCAAGATTGAAGCAGATTCGACTAATATATAGGAGAATACCAAACAGGACACTGGTTAGGTATGATATCGTGCTTGGCGAGGAAGCAGGTAATATCATTGCTTATTCCACATTTGAAGGACTACGATCCCCGATAAGGGTAGATAACAAAATAGTCATA
>JAGHAJ010000078.1 GCA_021161545.1 Synergistota bacterium
TAACTATAGCAGGCAGTATCCATCCAATAGTCCTCCTTGTAGCCTCCAGCACCATAACTATAGCAATCAACCCAAAGAGGACATCGTATCCCTTCACTGTATAAAAGACCATATATGTTGGATATCTCCCAAACATATAAGACATGCTGACCAAGCTCAGTATGACAAACAAATAGTCATAGCTGTAAACCTTCTTAAGATACTTTTCCTTTTTCTTTAAGGGGTACATGAGAAATGCTATTACCAATATCATGCCTAAGACAAACGCTTCTCCCTGCTTGTTCTGGAAATTTCCTTCCAGGAATGATATCTTTATACCGATCTTTGAAAATAGATCGTATATAGAAAATGTAAAGTGAAATATAAAAAGTATCTCATATATCCCTATGGCAACCGCTGCCACCTTTACAATGGCATCAAGCTTAGGGGGCAACTTCCTTGTTTTCTCCAGGATTTTTGTAACTTCTTCGGCATTCACAACACCATTATTGTTCTTGGACACCTCAGCCACGTCAACACCTCCCAAACAACACCATAATTAGCGGAACTCTATCTACCTTAAATTCCAGTATTCCCTGTTTCTTCATATGAGATAGCACTACTTTCTTCTCCACTCTTATACTTACATCGTTAATGGGAATAAACCAATACCTCCAAGACTTCCCCATATACATATTTAGTTTCTTTATGAAGTAACCATTTTTTATACCCTGAAAGTTAAGCGGCTGACCAGCGTCAAACTGCTGCCATCTCTCTTCAATTGCCCATATACCATCTTTGCTTACTCTATAGGTATCTATAACTTTTGTAAGAGATACACTGTGCGTGTATGAAATCCGAACCTTCAATGGATGGAGGAGGAGGCACCTTACAACCCCCTCCTTGGACTCCACCTCAAACACATTTACAGGAATAATCAACACAACCACTAACAGTAACCAGAGATATTTCTTCAACCCTATTACCTACAGCATATACTACTTCAAGAGATTCGCCGGAACCTTTAATCCATGCTCTTTAAAGAACTTGGCTGCACCAGGATGCAGTGGGACCATTAAACCGTCAAATGCCTGGGATATCTTTATCTGCTTTGCTACCTGATGTGCCTTTGCAAGGTCATCAAGGTTTGTATAGAGTATCTTTGTTACATCATATACTATCTTGGCAGGAACCTTGCTACCAGCAACGAGCGTGGACCTTACAGCAACTGTTTGCACATCTCTATCCATACCGTTGTAGGTCTTCTTCGGAATAATAACCTTCACATAGAATGGATAACCAGATGTATGTAGTTTCTTTATGACATTATCTGGAATGGGTATTAAGTGGATAGGAACCCTCACGGCCGTCATATTAACAGCAGGTGAAGGAAATGCTATGACTGTGAAGTTTGCATCTATCTGTCCGAGCACAAGGCTCTGAGCCGCCTCAGAGAATGTCTGGTATATCTTGTTTATCTTGTCCCATATACCCGCAGCAGTCAACACTCTCTGTGCTGCGGCAGCACATCCACTACCTGCTGCTCCAACGACAACCCTCTTGCCAACAAGGTCCTGAAGTGTCTTAATCTTGCTATCTGCCCTCACAACTATCTGTATGGCTTCTGGATAAAGTGTTGCAATACCCCTCATATTCTTTACAGGATGCCCTTTGAATCTAACTTTACCATTGTAAGCTTCCCATGTTACATCGTTCTGGATTATAGCCATCTGCGCCTCACCATTGGCTATAGCTCTTGCATTTGCGACGCTCGCACCACTGGTAACACCCTTTGCCGAAATAATACCCTTCGCCTTCTGGTTTAGCACCTTGGCAAGCATGCAACCAAGTGCAAAATAGACACTACCCGGACCCGAACCCGTGTAAATCGTAATCGGATAAGAAGCAGCCACCGCAAAGTTGGCACCTAAAGCAACCCCGAAAACCAGACTCAAAATCAATACAACACCAACTACCCCACGTTTCATAACTCACATCACCTCCACTAAGATTTTGAACTAAAAACTGCAGCCACAACCTTACTCTCCTCCTTCCAGCTCTCACCCCCTTACATCCTCATTCTAAATTATACCACAACTTGGCAGATTACAAACGCTCTATCACCATCGCAACTCCCTGTCCCCCACCTATACAGAGGGTAACAAGTCCAAACTGCTTATCATAGCGATGAAGGGCATAGATAAGGGTCGTTAATATCTTCGCACCCGTTGCTCCTATCGGATGTCCAAGCGCAATTGCACCACCATGAATATTCACCTTGCTGTGGTCCATCTTTAACTCCCTTTCAACTGTTATAACCTGTGCAGCAAACGCCTCATTCAGTTCAATAAGGTCTATATCAGAGAGAGTCAATCCAGCCATAGAAAGCGCCGTTGGTACAGCCTTAACAGGGCCTATCCCCATATGGTCTGGTGCAACCCCCGCATTAGCATAGCTCACGATTCTTGCCAGGGGTTTCAAACCTTCTGCTTTTGCCCAGTCCTCATCTGCAACAACAACAGCAGCAGCAGCATCACACAACGCAGAACTCGTCCCCGCTGTTACAGTTCCATCCTCCTTGTATATGGGCGGTAACTTGGCTAATTTCTCCAGCGATGTATTTCTTCGAGGTATCTCCTCATCCTTGAAAACTATCGTCTCTTTCTTCATCTTGACTTCAACCGGCAAGACCTCATCAGAGAACTTCCCAGAATTCATAGCGTCTATTGCCCTTCTGTGAGATTCAAGGGCATACTCATCCTGCTCCTTTCTGGAAATACCGTACTCCTCTACAAGGACCTCTGCAGTTGCACCCATCATCATGTTTGCCATAGGACAGAAAAAGCCATCCTTGTGCATGGCATCGTATATTTCCTTATTGCCCATACGGTAACCCCACCTCGCACCTTGTAAGAGATAAGGTACCTGACTTGCAACCTCCGTACCACCCCCTATTGTAACACGCTCTCTGCCAAGCAGGATGTCATCTGCCGCAAGCATAACAGCCTTTAATCCAGAACCACACCTCTTATTTACCGTAAACGCAGGTACTTCCTCTGGTAGTTCCCCAAATATAGTGCACATTCTCGCAACATTTGGGCCAACACCTGCCTGCCATGCATTCCCCATAATTACTTCCCCAATATCCTCTGCCAAGACACCTGACCTCCTAACGACCTCTTTTACCACAAGAGCACCTATCTCAGAAGCAGTAAGAGATGAAAGTGTTCCCCCAAATTTTCCGCCAGCAGTTCTAACAGCTGCAAGTATTACAGGCTTACCCATCAACCTCCACCCCCTTCATCGTTTCAAGGGGCTCTTTCACTACAAACTCTGCATCTGTATGCTCCCTTAGGTCATCCAATGTGGTATCCGGGGCTATTTCCAACAATACCAGTCCTTCAGATGTAACCTCAAACACCCCCATCTCAGTAAATATTTTGTTAACAACACCCTTACCTGTTAGCGGCAAAGAGCACCTTTTAACTATCTTTGGTCTTCCCTTAACCGTGTGCAGTGTAGCAACAAAGACCTTTTTAGCACCTGTAACAAGGTCCATCGCTCCACCCATACCAGGAATGAGTTTTCCCGGTATCATCCAGTTTGCTATATTGCCCTCCTGGTCCACCTGTAAAGTCCCAAGGACCGTGATATCTATGTGTCCCCCTCTTATCAGACCAAAGGATACATCGCTACTAAAAAAAGACCCACCGCGAAGAACTGTTACCCTCACACCACCAGCTCCTATTATATCCGATGTGCCTTCACCTTCCTTTGCCATAGGTCCCATTCCAAGCATACCATTCTCAGTTTCAAGGATAACCCTGACATTCTTTGGCACATAGTCCATAACCATGGATGGTATACCTATACCAAGGTTAGCAACATCTCCATCCTTAAACTCCATTGCTACTCTCTTAGCTATTCTAACCTTCGCTTCATCAACACTTATATTAGGCAACATAGTACTCACCTCCGTCAACCACTATCCTGTCCACGAGGATACCCGGCGTATGGACATCATTCGGATTTATATCGCCAACACCCAAAACAACATCCACTTCAGCAATGACTACGTCAGCAGCAGCAGCCATCAATGGATTGAAATTCCGTGCATTACCCCAATACCACAGGTTTCCTACCCTATCTGCTTTCCTCGCGCGGATAAGTGCAAAATCTGCCCTCAAAGGTAGTTCCAGTATGTACTTCCTACCATTTATCTCTATTAACTGTTTACCTTCCTCTGCCATGGTACCGACACCTGTAGGTGTCAATATACCACCAAGGCCAAAACCACCTGCCCTTATTCTCTCAGCAAACGTCCCCTGTGGCACAAATTCTACCTCAAGTTTACCTTCGTTGTATAACTTTTGCGTAATTTTGTTTAAACCTATATGAGACGCTATGACCTTTTTTACCTGACCATTTGCAACCAATTTACCATGACCAATGTTCTCATAAAGGGTATCATTCGCTATAAGGGTTATGTCCTTCACACCCTTTCTTATAAGTGCCTCTATAAGGCTATAAGGAACCCCTCCCACATTAAAACCACCTACCATTATAGTTGCACCATCAGGTATATCTCTCACAGCTTCATCAGGACTCATAACAGGCTTAAAGTATCTTCCCATACCTCATTCCCCCTCTATCTCAAAAGCTCTTTAGAAAGCGAAAGTAACCCATCTTTCAATATAGAAACAATTATGTCTGCCTCCTGCCTCCTGAGGACCAGTGGTGGTGCTACAATAAAATGGTCCCCATTCACCCCATCTGCAGCTCCATTGCCGGGATAAACGATAAGACCTTTCTGCATAAGTATTTTAGTCGCTCTTGAAGAAGCAGCAACAGTCTTATCAAACGGTTTCTTGGTAGATTTGTTCTCAACTATCTCCACTCCCCACATCATACCAAGACCCCTCACCTCACCCACAACGGGAACATCCTCCAACTCCTGCCTCAATAGGTTTCCAAGATACATTCCAACTTTAGCAGCATTCTCAACAAGCCTGTGCTCAAGCATATACTTAAGAACAGCAACCCCCGCAGCACAAGATAGCGGATTACCACCATACGTATGTCCATGAACAAAGTGGCCACTTCCATTTTTCACAGTCTCTGCAATCTTCTTTCTAACAATAATACCTGCAAGTGGGCTATAACCTGCTGCCATTCCTTTGCCTGCCACAATAATGTCTGGCACAACACCCCAGTGACCAACTGCAAAGTTTTTACCTGTCCTTCCAAAACCGGTCATAACCTCATCTGCAATGAGAAGGATATCATGCCTGTCACATATTTCTCTCACAACCTGCCAATACTCAGGCGGAGGTGGAAGTGCACCAACAGTAGCACCAACAACTGGCTCTGCAATAAAGGCCGCAATGTGTTGCTCTCCCTCTCTCTTTATAACACTTTCGAGTTCGTAGGCACATTTCAGGTCACACTCAGGATACTCAAGGCCAAATGGACACCGATAACAGTAATGCGGGCTTATATGCGGAAACTCTTTCAACATAGGGATATAAGGTCTCCTCCGTGGCATATTCCCACCGATTGCAACCGCCCCAAGTGTATTCCCATGAAAGGAATTCCACCTACCTATAATCTTGTATTTGGTGCTGTTTCCATCTCTTTCAAGAAAGTATTGCCTTGCAAGTTTTACAGCAGACTCCACAGCCTCAGAACCACCAGAAACAAACCATGTATAGTCAAGGTCTGCAGGTGCAAACTCCTTTAAAAGAGCAGCAAGCTCCAGTGCAGGCTCATTTATAAACCTTGAAAGATGAGCAAAAGTGAGTTTTCTTGCTTGCTGATAGATAGCATCTGCCACTTCCTTTACACCATGCCCTATGTTAGATACAACAGCCCCAGAGCAACCATCTATATACTTTCTACCATCCTTATCATAGATGTATATCCCCTCTCCCCTATCTGCTACTGGATACTCCTGATGAAAATTTCTATAAAATACAAAATTACCTTCAACCATTTTCTGCACCCCCCAAAGGTTTGCTAAAATCCCAATAAAGTCTTCTATCCTTCCACACCTCTTCGAGTGCTTCAAGGCGTTTCTCGGTCAGTTCCGGATTTCGCATAGACAGCGCAATCACAATAGCATTTATAACACTCATAGGCGCTGTGAATGAATCGACAAAGGAAACAAAATCTGTCGGAATGGCAAGCGTATAGGACGCAATGTGTGCTATAGGAGAAAGATAGTCATCAGTAATGGCAACAGTCCTTATACCTCTCTTAGCAGCAAATGTAAAGAGTTCAACCGTATCTCTTGAGTAACGAGGAAATGTAATACCTATCACAACATCACCATCAGTAAGAGACATGACCAACTCACACGATGTATTTTCAGCTCTAAGTGTAAAGGCAAACAGTCCTACCCATCTAAGATAGAAAGTAAGATAATAGGCAAGGACATAAGCACTCCGATGTGCAATCACAAACACCCTACCTGCAGCTTCCAGGACATCAACTACCTTATCAAACTCCTCCACGGAGACAGTATCCATAGCAAGTTCCAGAACAGACATATCCTTTCTCATGATTTCAAACAGGACATGTTCCTTTCCCTCGCTACCCAAATAATCGCTCAGCCTTCGTGAAGTATCAAGTCTGTGCATTACTATCTCTCTTATCGCCTCCTTTAATTCCGGAAATCCTCTGTAACCCAAAAGCTGAGAGAACCTCACAATAGTGGACTCACTAACACCTGCTTTTCTACCAAATGTAGAGGCTGACATAAAGGCAACTTCTTCAA
>JAGHAJ010000224.1 GCA_021161545.1 Synergistota bacterium
CTTTTAGAAGATATGATATCCATTGCCTTTTCCCTTTCTGCTCCTTCTAATTCTGGAGGCTGGTAGATATGTCCATACCTATCTACTTATTTGGATGGTTAACCCTTGAAATCTGCTTAAAGGTAACGGATAATTAATACATAAAGTTTTCCTATGAAATACAATACAACTATTCGTCACAAACTGGATAAAACTCCCGTCAGTAGTTAAAAAGAGCATTTGATTAGAGGAGGTCAGCAAGATGGAGAAAAAAGCATATAACAGACTTGTAAGGACAATTAGATGGAGTTCAATGCTTGGTGTGCTTGGACTTATAACAGTAAGCGCTTCCATGCATACGCTCACAGGAACAGTAAATCACAATGTCCATACAGTATGTCCTTTTGGAGGATTAGAATCCCTTTATTCACTTATCCAATCCGGTACCCTTTTAAGGGGTATTGCTTACTCAAGCTTCGTAATACTGGCAGCAACAGTAGTAGTATCCATATTCCTCGGAAGGAGCTTCTGCGGATGGATATGCCCTCTCGGAACATTACAGGAAATATTCAATGTAATCGGAAAAAAGATATTCAAAAAGAAAAGAGAGATACCAAGACATATCGACAGATGGCTCAAATATCTGAAATATATAATGCTGGTATTTACTATTGGGGTAACATGGGTTTATGGAGAATTAGTGATAAAGTCATTCGATCCATGGTCAAGTTACCTATCAATACTCGGGCTTGGAGGCGGAGGAGAACTAATTTATGTGGGAATTATCATACTCATAGCCCTACTACTGCTATCCATGGTGTACAATAGATTTTTTTGTAAATACCTCTGTCCACTGGGTGCATTCCTTGGGATTGTATCCCTCATAAGCCTGGTAAAGATCAGGCGCAACGAAAATACATGTATAAACTGTGGAGTATGCAACATGGTGTGCCCTGTAGGGATAGATGTAATGCATCAGAAAACAACTGGAAACGCTGAGTGTATCAAGTGTCAACTGTGCACTTTGAGCTGTCCCATAAAAGATACACTTGAAATAAGATTCAGCAGTAAAAGAAAGTTCAAGATACTTACTTATGGATTGGTTTCCATAGTTTTGTTTTTTGGTGTAATATTCGTCTCTTACACATTAGGCTACTTCAAAACACAACAGCCCAAACTCTCAGAAATCGCAACATCCTCAAAAGCATCCCCGGAGAGTATAAGAGGTTCTGCTACACTAACGGAAATTTCGAAAGCATTTTCCATCCCCTTGGATAAACTCTACAAGGCGCTGAACCTCGACATGAAAAAAGTATCTCCCACAACAAGGCTCAAAGACATAAAGAACAAGGTCAGCGGATTCGATGTGGAGAGGGTAAGAGAAGCAGTAAAAAGATTACTGGAGGTACACTAATACTTTTGACAATGTGGTTTATTCTGGTATAATAGGGTTGTAGAGTTCTTTGAGGTGAGCCATAGTGAAGAGTATCAGTATATCTGTCTTTGTGCTTTTGATCCTTTTGCTTACTCCTCCAGTATCAACGGGAAGCAATAATGTCCCAGCACAAACAGCCTCTGATTTCAACCAGAACGGTTTCCCGGATGTTACAGAACTCTACAGCGAAAATGATGTAATAAGCTTTCGAAGGTGGTTCGTGAATGTGGCTGTAAGTCAATATTACCACACAAGTAGATTCTGGGATGAAAAAAACAGAGACTGTGCCGGTCTGGTAAGATTCTCATTCGTAGAGGCATTGATGAAGCATACCAACAAATGGTGCAGACACCAGGAGTTTATACTTTATCCAGACGTGCCAGATGTGAGAAAATACAATTATCCAGATGTTCCCATACTGGGAAAACGCGTCTTCAGGATAAAAGGGGGAATATATAAAGGGACACAGGATTTCAGCAAGTTTGCTACCGCAAGATTGCTCGTGGACTACAACATGCAATTTGTATCCCGTAACCTGAAAAAAGCCCAAATTGGTGACATACTTGCATTCTACCACCCTTCAAGAGATGTTCCATACCACCTGATGATATACGTAGGTACAATAGATGGAAAGCGATATGTAGTTTACCATACAGGTTCAAAAAAGTATGGGATGAGACTGATAACCGTTGAAAATCTGAAAAGGCATCCAGATGCAAGCTGGCATCCCATACCTATAAACAAAGATTTTCTGGGGGTGTTCTCATGGAAAATTCTACATTAAGGCGATGGTTAGTTGGCATATTGTTGCTTTTAATCGCAACTGGCATAGCCGTATCTACCGAAGCATATGCAAAGAAAGAATTGCTCTCCCTGTATGTAAGTTCTCCCGGAAATTTCTCAACAGCGCAAAGACCCTACTTTACAGTAAGCGTGAAAAACATTACACAACTGCGTGTCTACATCTATAAAATAAGAAATCCGATAAAGTTCTTTTCATCTATGAAAGACCCGTCAAGGGTCCCGGAAGACGAGTTCACAGGCATCCCAAGTTCCATATACGAAACAGCAACCACACTGATGGACAGAATGGAAGATGCATTCATAAAGTGGAGAAGAAGCTTCTTCAGCTACGAATTTAGAAAGAGTATCCTTAACATGATGCACATATTAGGTATAAAGGAAAAAAAACGGAAAAGGAGGAAAAAAAGCCCTGCAGAAATACAGAGAGAAAAACAAAGATATATCAAACGGTTCTTCTCAGGACAGAGCCTTGTATCCTCATGGAAGATAAACATAGGTAAAAAAGACAACAAGTGGCACTACAAAAGGGTGTTTCTTAGCACCAGAAGGAAGGGTGTTTACCTCGTAAAAATAGTAGCGGCAGGTAAAAGGGTTTACACAGTAATAGTAATATCCGATATAACGACTATATCAAAGACAGATTATCAGAAGTCTGTTTTCTTTATTGCAGATAAGTTCTCTGGCAAACCCATTGAGGGTGCTACTATGTACCTTCTAAAAAACAAAAAAGCACTTAGAACGGGCATATCTAACAGTAATGGCATAATCACATACCACTTTAAGGGTAGAAAAAACAGAACATTTCTTATAAAGAAGGGCAAAGATTATATACTGGTAAAGCCGTATGCATTTGAGTATGTCCCCTATGTGCTCTACTTTACAACAGACAGACCCATATACAAGCCGGGAGATACTGTGTACCTAAAAGGCTTCATCAAAAGGATGTATGAAGGAGGCTATAGGACACCTACAAACATAAATAACACCGTAAATGTGAAAATTATCGATGACGAAGGAACCGAAGTATTCAAAAAAGAGTATAAGCTGGATAATATGGGTGGTTTCAACGGTACACTACACCTCCCAAAAGAAATTCTACCGGGTTACTACATGGTAAAAATAAAATACAGAGGATACACTTTTTACAATTACCTATACGTAAAATTTTATGAGAAACCACTATATAGAATTACAGTTAATCTACCCCGAAAGAAAGTCATACAGGGAAACAAAATACCGGTAAACATAAATGTTGGCTTCTACTTCGGAAAACCTGTTGTAAACGCAAAAGTAGAATGCAGAATATACGAAAGTAGATACAGTGCACCTTGGTGGAGCAAAGAAGCATACGGGTGGATATACGCCAACTACTACAGTGCACCCCAAAAGCTACTCGGCATTGTAAAGGGAAAGACCGACAAAAAAGGAAACTTCCACATACAGATAAAGACAGACAAGAAACCATACAACCGCACCTACGTCTTGCAGATTTCAGCAAGGGATACACACGGCGTAATAGCAAACAAAACCGCCACTGTACAGGTGTATCAGAGCAACACAATAGTAGATATAAAACCAGAAAGGTTCATATTTGAAAGCACAGAAGATGCAAAAATCCATCTAAAGGCAGTAAACTTAAATGGCACACCGGTGGGTACACAGGCAGAAGTCTTTCTCTACCAGTACTACTGGCTGAAAAAAGGCAAAAAGTGGGTAATAAATAAAGAACTTGTGCTGGCTGAAAACCAATACATCGATAGTCAAAAAGGTCTTACCATAAGATACAAGGGACTCAAAGCAGGTTCATACCTCATCATAGTAAAAAGCATCTCGAAGACAGGCAAAGTAAGTTATCAAGGGACTCTTTCTATGTATCCGAAGGTACTCTACCTGTAAGAACCGGTGGAATAAAGCTCATAACAGACAAAAGACTGTATCATCCGAACGAGATTGCCCATGTGTATGCATCCTTGCCATCAGATGCAAGATATGTATTTATAAGTATGGATGGGCAGAAACTGATGGGGTACAGAGTAAGGGAAGTTCTGAATAACTCACTAAGGATAGACATACCCATAAAAAGGAGCTACATAACAGGATTGTCTCTTTATATGTTCTATGTGAGCAACGGAAGGATACACTCTGCTTCTGTTCCTATAAGAGTCCTACACACAGAAGAATTTCTCTCCATATCCATAAAGCCAAACAAGAAAAAGTATTTACCGGGAGAAAATGCAACATTTACTATCACAGTAAGAGACTACAAAGGAAAGGCTGTTGAAGGAGAGTTTTATGTATCCATAGTAGACAAAGCCATATACGCTATAAGTACAGACTTCAACAGTATCATTAAAACATTCTACGGACCATCTTACAACTATATCTCAACAAGTTACCCACTCGGCTGGTTCTACAACTCTTTCTCGCTCTTAAAATACCTGAAGAGCATGAAACCAAAAGAAGTAATATTTGCTCAGGAAAAAGGAGGAAAAGGAAACGGATTTTATATAAGAAAGCGGTTCAAGGATACTGCTGCGTGGTTTGGAGCTGTAAAAACAGACAAAAATGGAAAGATAGTGTTACATGTAAAGATGCCAGACGACCTGACCGCATGGGTAATAAAAGTAGAAGGTGTGGGAAAGAATGGTTTGGTTGGAGAAAAGAAAAGCGAAGTGGTTACATCAAAAGATGTAATGGTAAACATACCTCTATCTCCGATAATGTATAAAGGAGATAAAGCCATAATAGATGTAAGTGTATCGAACTTCACTAATTCCAAGCACCGTTTCAATGTAGAAGTCACAAGCAATGGGTTTAAGGTCAAAAGTAGTGGAGAAACTGCAATAAATGTACCAGCTGGAGCAACCACTCCCACACATTGGACCATAAATGCAGTAAAGGTAGGTAAATATTCTATCACTGCAAAGGCAACATCTGGAGAACTATTTGACGGTGTGCAAAGAAGCGTAGATATAGAATTACCATACGGGAAGAGCACAGCCCTCCTAAATGGTATGATAACAAAAGAAAAAAGGACAGTGCCAATAAAATTCTCTCTAAAAGGCTCTCTCTACAATCACAATAGCATACTCGTGTCATTGAGTAGCAGTTTGTTTGGTAGCATCGTAGATGGATTCAACTACCTCGATACATTTCCATACGACTGTAACGAACAGGTAGCCAGCTTCCTGTTTGCAACGCTAACTGGTGGAAATTACCTACCAGAAGTTGTAAAGAAAAGATACTGGAAGATAAGAAGAGCCTTAAATCAACTCGAGGAGAATCAATTAGAAGAAGGTGGGTGGGGATGGTGGCAAAACTCAGAAGAATCTCCTTATCTAACAGCTTACATATTGCATGTGTTACACATCGCCCGCCAACATACAGCATACAGAAAACTCGTCCGTTCATACGTATTGGAAGAAGGTTTAAGCCGCATAAAGAAACTCATTGAGAGATACTCCAACGACCTCTCAGCAAAGGATAAAGCCATGATACTCTTTACCTTAAGCGAATTTAAAGGAAACAAAAAGTTCCTGAAAACAGCAAAAGCAATGGCAAAGAGTGCAGATATGCTATGCGGGTCACTCCTTGCCATGGCAATCAATAACTGGAAAGCGCACACATTCGCAAAAAGTCTGCTAAAGAAGATCGGTAAAACACACACATTCAAAGACACATACCATGAACTCGTAGGTAAAGCACTTTACGGAATAGCCATACTAAATATAGAACACAGCAATAAAGAGGCACTTCCCATAATAAACGAAATCCTGCAAGAAAAGAAAGGCATGGGATGGTTCTCTACTCAGGATACTGCATGGATAATATCCTTACTATCTACATATCAAAAGATGTTCGGAATAAAAGAAAAGAAATGTAGAGTGAGACTCAAGATAAATGGCAAAGAAATACTATCCCAATACACATCACACATAAGCAGAACTCTTAAAAATATACCACTAAAGGATACAAACAAAATTCTCATAGAGAAAGAAAAAGGTATGCCACTATTCTACAGTATACGTATAAAATACACAGACAACAGTTCAGTTAGGTCAATAAACCACGGCATATCTGTGAAAAGGACATTTTACGATCTCATCCCTGTAGAGCTGAAAGGTAACATAATGTATATGAAGTCGGAGACTGACAAGGATGAAATAGAGAAAGGAAAACCTTTATTGGTTGTACTTACTATAGATGGCAATACAACCAAAGGAGACTATATAGTTGCAGAGTTCAGACTTCCAGCAGGATTTGAGCCTTTACCCATGGATGCTTACCCATTGATTACCTTGAAAGAGTATAGTGGATGGACTACAAGAAAGTGGAACAAGATTGTTGCATTCGCATATGTTGGAAAGAAGAAACCACTTAAACTCGCATTTATCGTCAGGCCCACACTAAGAGGAGAACTTTCAGTCCCACCCACAGAAGTTTACCGTATGTATTTACCAGAAGTAATGGGAAGAACAGATTATGATAGGATCACCGTTAAGTAAGCTATCCTTGCTTGTCTTACTAATCTGGCTTTGTAGTAATAGCTACGCAGCAGAGGTAAGAATCAGTAACTTCTTATTAGTTGGTAGAGGAGTAACGGAAATAGCCCGTGATTTCATCGAGATGAAGGAGAAAGTGGA
>JAGHAJ010000139.1 GCA_021161545.1 Synergistota bacterium
CTCGCATCTGCACAGGCAGTATTGAGTTCGGCAGAAAAGGAGTTAGGTGTTGCTGTGGTAGATATAGGTGGAGGCACGATGGACCTCATTATCTTCGTGGATGGAGGTGTGAGATACACAAGCGTTATACCAGTTGGTGGTGACCACATAACTAACGACTTGGCGGTAGGTTTGAGGACTCCGATAGGTAGTGCAGAGGAGATAAAATTGAAGTATGGTTGTGCAATGTCTTCCATGGTATCGGATGACGAGATGGTAGAGATAAACCTTCTGGGTGGAAGGTCGAGTAAGGTGGTTAGTAGAAAAAGGATATGTGACATTATAGAACCAAGGATAGAGGAGATGTTTGTACTGCTCAAGAAAGAGATCATGAAGTCAGGAACAATGTCTTATATCCCTTCAGGGCTTGTCATTACAGGAGGTGTTTCTCTTTTAGATGGCATAGCGGATGTTGCCTCTAATATACTGGATATGTCTGTAAGGATTGGTAGCCCTGTGGGTGTTGGTGGGCTTGTTGATATAGTGAGTAGTCCTATATACTCGACGGGAGTTGGACTGATAAAGTACGGTTATGGTGTAAGGTATCAGGAAGAGACTTATATCTCCAATCCCAAGAATGCAGTGAGTGGTTTCTTTGAAAGGCTGAGCAGGTGGTTTTCAGATTTCTTTTAGATAAAGAGAGGTGATGGGTATGGCTGAGTTGATAGGTGATGTGCCGACTTCTGCAGTCATAAAGGTTGTGGGGGTAGGTGGTGGAGGCGGAAACGCAGTCAACCGAATGATAGAAAGCGGACTTCGGAATGTGCAGTTCATTGCTATAAATACGGATGCTCAGGTTTTGGGACTTTCTTCTGCGGAGTATAAGGTTCAGATTGGGGACAACCTCACAAAAGGGCTTGGTGCTGGTGGCAACCCTGAAGTTGGAAGAAAGGCAGCGGAAGAGGACAGAGATAAGATAGAGAGCATACTAAAGGGTGCAGATATGGTCTTCATCACTGCTGGAATGGGTGGTGGCACCGGTACGGGTGCTTCTCCGATTGTTGCAGATGTTGCAAGGGAGTTGAATTGCCTTACTATAGGTGTGGTTACCAAGCCGTTCAGGTTTGAGGGCAGTGGAAGGATGCAGAAAGCGGAAAAGGGTATAGAGGAGCTTAGAAGTAAGGTAGATGCACTCATAGTGATTCCCAATGATAGGCTCCTCAACATAGTAGAAAAGAAGACCCCTCTGAAAGAGGCGTTCAAGATGGCAGATGAGGTCTTGAGACAGGGTGTTCAGGGCATTTCAGACCTCATAACTACGCCGGCGCTCATAAATGTGGACTTTGCGGATGTTAAAACTGTTATGAAGGATGCGGGTTCTGCGATAATGGGTATAGGTAGGGGCAGAGGTGATAACAGAGCTGTGGATGCTGCGAAGTCTGCTGTATCCAATCCTTTGCTTGAGGAATCCATTGAAGGAGCTAAGGGTGTGCTTTTGAATATCACTGGAGGAGAAGACTTGTCTCTCATGGAGGTAAACGAGGCAGCAGAAGTAATAAGGAACATAGTACATCAGGACGCAGAAATTATATTTGGTGCGGTCATTGATAGTAGTATGTCTGATGATGTGATTGTTACTGTCATTGCTACGGGCTTTGAGAGGGCTACAGAGTATGAGGAGATACCTAGTATTGTAGATATGGGGTCTTCGGATTACTCTCTGTTCGGTGATGAGATAGATATCCCCACCTATATAAGGAAAGCAAGAAAGTGAAGTGTGAACTGGCAGGTTCATAGGTATCATCAGCGATTTCTGAATGCCGAGAAGCGGTATCTGCCTGCTGGTGGACAAAGGATAGCAAAGGTGGCTGTTGTCTATCCTAACGATTATGGAGTGGGGATATCGAATCTCGGTTTTCAATTTTCCTACTACCTCTTTTTGCTTAGTGGGAAGGTGTTAGTCGATAGGCTCTTTTATCCCTCTGTGGAGGAAAGAAGATTACTTGATAAGGGTGGAATACCTTTACTCTCGTGGGAATACAGCATACCTCTAAGGGATTTTGACATCGTTGCCTTCTCTGTGTCTTTCGAGATGGATTATTTCAGACTACTAAGGATGCTCAGGTGGGCTTCTATACCATTAAAGAGAAAAGATAGAAGGGGAGACTTTCCTTTGGTTGCAGTTGGTGGTGCTGTAACATTCTTTAATCCCTTTCCTCTTTCTGATTTTGTGGATTTTTTCGTTGTGGGGGAAGGTGAAGACATCATAGGTGAGATAGTCGATGTTATGTGGGATAAGAGGGGAAAGGGGAAAGGTGCTCTGCTTGAATCTCTTGCTGAGATAGAGGGTGTGTATGTACCCGCAGAGCCAAAGGAGACGGTTATGAGAGCAAGGGTTAAAGACATGAACAGATATATACCGTTTTCGCCTATTGTAACACCTTACGGAGAGTGGGGTAAGACTGCCCTGATAGAGATAACGAGGGGATGTGTATTTAGTTGCAAGTTTTGTGCTGTGTCAAGGTGCTATTCACCATTCAGATTCAGAGATACGGAAAAGATAAAGCGTGCCATAGACCTAATGGTTGGTACTGCAGAGAAGATTGGTTTTGTTTCTGCTGTCCCGATGTTGCACCCTGATATAGAAGAATTATCTCTGTATGCACTTAATAGGGGGTTTAAGGTTGCGTACTCTTCTGTTAGAATAGACTTATTGAAGGAGAGTATGGTTGAAGCACTTGTTAGGTCTGGGTATAGAAGTATTACGATTGCACCTGAAACTGGCAGGAACGAGCTGAGGAAGTCTTTGAATAAGTTTTTTACTAACGATGTTGTGTTTGAAAGGGTTTCTATGGCGTACGAAAATGGCATCAAACATCTCAAGCTTTACTTTATTCTTGGACTTCCTGGTGAGAAGATTGAAGATGTTTATGGAATATATGAACTGGTTATGTCTATATTTGATATGTTAAAGGGTGGTGTTACTCTTACTGTGAGTGTTAGCTCTTTTGTGCCAAAGCCCTTTACACCTTTTGAGGATGAGAGATTCTTGGGAGTTGATGAGTTGATGGAGAGACAGCACGTTTTGAAGAGGCTATTTTCTGGGCAAAAGCGGGTAAAACTTGTTTTGGATACACCTCAGAGTGCTGCTATTCAAACTCTTCTTTCACGAGGAGACGAGTGGTTGGGGGATGTGTTGCTTGATGTTTATGGTCGTGGAGGTTATAAGGCAATATTGAAAAGCTGCTACAGGAATGCTATTGATGTAGATGGCATCTTGAACGGTAGTATTCGGGGTGAGTGGAAAAGGATTCAAAATTAGGAGGTGTGGTTATGATAGGAGTTTTTGGTGGTTCTGGTTTTTATTCTCTCATGGAGAAGGCTGAAAAGATAAAGGTGGACACACCTTACGGTGCACCAAGTGATTTGATAAGCGTTGGGGAGATTGCTGGTAAGAGGGTAGCTTTTTTGCCTAGGCACGGTGAGAGACACACATTACCACCTCACAAGATACCTTACAGGGCAAACCTATACGCAATGAAGTCCCTTGGTGTGGAAAGGATTATTGCGCCTTGTGCAGCTGGCAGTCTGCAACCACATGTAAAGATTGGTGACTTTGTTGTCTCAGATCAGATAGTAAACAGGACATTCAGGAGGGTTGACACCTTTTATGATGGCCCCGTTGTTACACACATTGGCTTTGCAGACCCTTACTGCCCTGAGCTTAGACAGATAGCCATAGGTAGTGCAAGAAGGCTTGGCTTACCCATCCATGAAAAGGGTACAGTAGTTGTAATAGAAGGTCCGAGATTTTCTACCCGTGCAGAGAGTAAATGGTATTCTTCTATGGGATGGGAGGTCATAAATATGACCCAGTATCCTGAGAGCGTTCTTGCAAGGGAGCTTGAGATGTGCTATGTTAACATAGCGCTCATTACTGACTATGATGTGGGTGTGGAAGGTAAGGTACCACCGGTTTCTCATGAGGAGGTTATAAAGGTATTTAGGGAGAACAATGAAAAGCTAAAGGCCTTGGTCTTTGAGATTATCAAAAACATCCCTGATGAGAGACATTGTAAATGTGGGGAGGCGTTGAAGGGTGCAAGGTTCGAATGATGAGGTTCAGGCTTTTGCACGACTCATTGAGGGGTCCGATAACACGGTAGTGTTTACTGGGGCAGGTATAAGTACTGCTTCAGGGATACCAGATTTCAGGGGTAAAGATGGACTGTGGAAGAAGGTAAACCCGATGGATGTCTTTTCTTATTCTGCATTTAAGAGGGACCCGGCAAAATTTTACAGGTTCTATCGGGATAGACTTATTCCTCTGTTTGGTGCTAAACCCAATTATGCCCACATAGCCTTGGCTGAACTGGAGAGTATGGGTATGCTTAGAGGGGTTATTACCCAGAATATAGATGGCCTTCATTCTAAAGCCGGAACAAGGAATCTGCTTGAGATTCACGGTACTATGCAGCATGCTACGTGTCAGAGATGTAGTAGAAGAATAGATATAGATACACTATGGAAGATGCTGGATGAAAAGGAGATACCTTATTGTGACTGTGGTGGAGTTTACAAGATAGATGTCGTCTTGTTTGAGGAGCCTCTGCCGCAGGATGTTTGGTCTGAAGCAGTGGCATGGGCGAGGGAGTGTAAACTGCTGATAGTTATAGGTTCTTCGCTGCAGGTTGTACCTGCTGCTGAAATACCGTGGATTGCTTATGAGAGTGGTGCTAAAGTAGTAATAGTGAATCTGTCTCCTACATACATGGATGCACATGCTGAGCTCGTTATCAGGGAAGGTGCTCCTGATGTTATGAGAAGGGTGCTGGAACAACTGAAAAGAAGGGGGTGAAGTCTGTTGGGAAATAAGAGGAAGCTTAATAAGTATAAAAATGTGCCAAAGTTTAACTTTGCAACAGTTGGTATCGCAATAGGTGTGGGACTGATAGTTCTGCTTTTGGTGTTTTTCTTTAAGATAACGTTTGAAGAACCTAATGTGAATGTGGTTGGTAGTGTGGAGCAGAGAGGCAGTAAGGTAGCAAAGACGACCAATCCGCCTAAGAAAGTTGTGGTGAAACCTCAAAAGGAGGGAAAACCCAGTATCGGTGGTGAAAAGAAGACCAGGGAGAAGGAACCCAGTATCGGTGGTGAAAAGAAGACCAGGGAGAAGGATAGTATAGTCATAATTACACCTCCTCAGGAGGCTGGAGAAACGGCTAAAAAAAATTTTGCTCAAAAGAAGGAGGTATCTAAGCCTTCTACAACTGGAAAGGTAGTAAAGAAAGAGTCTCACGCAACGAAACCAAAGGAAAAACCGTCTTCCACCAGGAAGATTATTGGTAGGGTGGTGTATGTTATTCAGATTGGTTCTTTCAGGGATAAAAAGAGGGCTCTTTTGCTGAAGAAAACTATGGTAAAGAGAGGCTACAAAATAAAGATAGTAAAAGGTATTGTCAAGGGAAAGACATGGTATAGAGTCAGAGTGGGCAGTGGTTCTGATAAAGAGTCTATCTCTGAGCTTATGCAGCGGCTTAAAGGTGAAAAAGTGTTTGGAATGAATCTGAAACCTATAGTAATGAGGTGAAGGAAGGTGTTGTCGTGAGGGAAGGTGTCCTTTTTAGATATAAGGATTTTCTGCCAATAACCGAGAATACGCCAATGATTACGCTGAACGAAGGTAATACGCCACTCATAAGGGCGAGACACATAGAGATAGGAGATGGTATTGAGCTTTACTTCAAGTATGAAGGACTCAATCCAACGGGTTCTTTTAAGGATAGAGGTATGGTTATGGCTGTTGCCAAGGCTGTAGAAGATGGCTCAAAGGCTATCATGTGTGCTTCGACAGGTAATACCTCTGCTTCTGCCGCTGCTTATGCTGCAAGAGTTGGTATAACGGCTTCGGTTGTTATACCTCAGAATGCCATAGCTCTGGGTAAACTCGCACAGGCTTTGATTTATGGTGCAAAGGTCATAGCGATCAGGGGTAATTTTGATGATGCTCTTGCCATAGTAAGGGAGATTACATCAAGCTACCCTATTACGTTAGTTAACTCCATAAACCCTTACAGACTTGAAGGGCAGAAGACTGCCGCATTTGAGGTGGTAGATGCCCTTGGAGATGCACCCGACTACCTTGGTATACCGGTTGGAAATGCAGGAAATATATCGGCTTACTGGAATGGCTTTAAGGAGTATAATCGGGTAGGTAGGTCTTATAAGTTGCCTCAGATGCTTGGATTTCAGGCTTCAGGTGCAGCACCGATAGTGCGTGGCAAGGTGGTGGAGAACCCCGAAACCATAGCTACTGCTATAAGAATTGGTAATCCCGTTAACTGGAGTAAAGCAGTAAATGCGGCTGAGGAGTCTGGTGGTATGATAGATATGGTCTCTGATGATGAGATACTTGATGCATATAAGATGCTTGCCTCAAAAGAGGGCATCTTCGCTGAACCTGCGTCTGCTGCCTCTGTTGCAGGTGTGTTAAAGCTTGCGCGTAAAGGTTTCTTTAAGAGGGATTCAAAGGTAGTATGTGTCCTCACAGGGCATGGGTTAAAAGACCCCAATATTGCCATTAATAGCGTAAATGAACCTATAGTTGTGGATGCCCATGTGCAGAGAGTTATAGATGCTATTGGAATAGGTGGGTAAGTAATGAAGGTGGTTGTGCCCGGTTCTACTGCCAATCTTGGGCCCGGTTTTGACACATTGGGTCTTGCCGTTAATCTTTATACTGAGGTGGACTTGCTGGAGTATAAAGGTAAGGGTGAAAATGAGTTTTTCCTTGATGTGGATGTGGGTAGAAATCTTGTAGGGGATGCTATGCAATCGGTATGCAGGAAGGTGGGATTTCCGTTTGAGGGTGTGAGGTGCAGGGTGCGGAGCAGTATCCCTGTGAGTAGGGGGATAGGTAGTAGTGCTGCTGCCATTGTTGCTGGAGTGAGATTGATGAATGCGATTCTTGGGTCCCCTCTGAGCTTATCAGAGGAGATAGACTTAGCTGTTTCCATAGAGGGACACCCTGATAATGTTCTTCCTTCCTTTCTTGGTGGTATGGTGTCGGGTTTGTCTAAGGATGATGGTTCGTTAGGATATATCAGGGTTGAGTGGGGTATAGATACGGAAATGATGTTTATTATACCTGAAGTCCATCTTTCTACTGAAAAGGCAAGGGCAGTCCTCCCAAGGACTTACAGCCGTCATGATGCAATCTATAACATACAGAGGGTGTCTGCGCTCGTTTTGGGTGTGGCTTCTGGAGATGTTTCTTTGCTCAAAGAGTCCATGAAAGACAGAATTCACCAGCCCTACAGGTTAAAGCTCTTGC
>JAGHAJ010000108.1 GCA_021161545.1 Synergistota bacterium
TTGTCATAAAACACCACTCCCTTCTCTTTTATACTCCAGAGCTGCTCTAACAAAGCCAACAAACAACGGATGAGGATTATCAGGTCTCGATCTGAACTCTGGATGGAATTGAACACCCATAAAGAAAGGATGCTCTGGGATCTCAACGATTTCCACCAAGCCAGCATCCTCATACTCCCCACTGAGAATCATCCCATTTCTTTCAAAGATCTCCCTATATTCATTATTAAATTCATAGCGATGTCTATGCCTCTCATAGACAAGAGATTTGCCATACAGTCCGTACGCAAGTGTCCCTTCTCTAATCTTACATGGATAAGCACCCAACCTCATTGTTCCTCCTTTATCTATCACCCCTTTTTGCTCTGGTAATAGGTCAAGAACCGGGTACGGCGTGGAATCATCGAACTCACGGCTGTTCGCACCTTCAAGGCCACAAACACGGCGGGCAAAACCTATAACGGCACATTGCATACCCAAACATAAACCCAGGAATGGCACTTTCTCATTCATTGCATAGACCGCAGCGTTTATCTTACCATCTATTCCCCTATTACCAAAGCCACCTGGAATAAGGATACCATTCATCTCACCCACTACATCAGCAGCACCACTTTCTTCTAAATATTCGGCTTCTATACCATTTATATGAAGATGTATCCTCAAGCTTGCTGCCGCATGTTGAAGAGCTTCAACCACACTTAGATAGGCATCCTTATGCTCCATGTACTTCCCAACCATTGCAATAGAAACACTATCAACCGGATTCTTCATCCTGAAAACCATTTCTCTCCAATCATCCAATCTGGATTCTTTCACAGGCAAACCAAGTCTCTTGGAAATTATATCTGGTAATCCTTCTTTCTCCAAAAGTAATGGCACCTCATAGATGGTATCTACATCTCTCTCTTCTATAACTGAATCTACAGCAACATTCCCGAACAGCGCTATCTTCTTTTTGATATCTTCGGTTAATTCTCTATCCGTCCTACAAACAATGACATCCGGCTGAATACCTATCTTCCTGAGCTCATTGACACTGTGCTGTGTAGGCTTGGTCTTAAGCTCACCTGCAGACTTGACAAAAGGAACAAGAGTAACATGAGTAGAAAGCGTATCTTCCGGCTGCAGCTCCAATCTTAACTGTCTTATCGCTTCAAGGAAAGGTAGCCCCTCTATATCACCAACTGTGCCACCAACCTCAACGATAACTATATCCGCATTCTTCCCTAACGCTCTTATCCTACGCTTTATTTCATCTGTAATATGGGGGATAATCTGAACAGTTGAACCAAGAAAATCCCCCCTACGTTCCTTCTTTATGACAGAGAGATATATCATACCAGTTGTGATATTGTTATCCTTAGTTAAACTGGAATCAATAAAGCGCTCGTAGTGACCGAGATCAAGATCTGTTTCTGCACCATCATCAGTCACAAATACCTCTCCATGTTGATAAGGATTCATAGTACCAGCATCCACGTTCACATACGGGTCTATCTTAAGTATCGTCACACTAAACCCACGGCTTTTAAACAGCTTACCAAGAGACGCTGCAGTTATACCCTTTCCAAGGGAAGAAACCACTCCACCTGTCACAAAGATGTACTTCGCCATTATACAATCACCCTTTCACATTATTCCTCCCAGATTCCTTAGCCATGTAAAGCCTATCATCTGCAACTTTTATAAGAGCATCCACCTCCGTGGCATCATCAGGAAAAGTCGCCACCCCGCCACTAATCGTCACAGAAAGAAGCTTATCCTCCACCCCCACAGGGGATTTCCACACGGTTTCCCTTACCCTATCTGCTATAGACATAGCATCTGTTTTACCAGCATAAGGCAAAACTACTACAAATTCCTCTCCGCCATACCTCGCTACAATATCTATATCCCTAATAGAATCCTTCATAACCTTAACCACATGCTTCAGAACAAGGTCGCCAATCTGGTGCCCATACTTGTCATTAAATACCTTAAAATAGTCTATGTCAAATATCGCAATGGAAAGTGGAAAGTTATATCTTTCAGCCCTTTTGAGCTCCTCAGAAAGCCTTATTTTGAAATATCTATGGTTATAAACACCGGTTAGACCATCCAGCATAGCCATCCTTTCAAGCAACTGATAAAGTCTTATTTTCTCAATAATGTATGTGAGATGCATTCCTGCAAGTTCAAGCAATTCCACTTCATCCGTATCAAAAGAGTCCTTTTGTTTTCTTGCAACCGTTAGTACTCCCATATTTCGTCCTGCAGATATAATAGGAACAGCTACTATAGAACCTATCCCAATAATACCAGTAACATTCCTAACAGCTATAGTCTTCTTTTGTATAAGGGCAATAGCTGCTATTCCATTTCCTATCTTGAACTTCTTATCTACGTTAGCATTTACGGGCGTATTAGTATTCCTCAATATCATAGGTTCAAGACTTTCCTTTTCCGCATTCCATGAAAAGTAGGTAGCAGAGTCATAATTGAACTCCTCAGAAAGTATGTTCAACACATCCTCTATAAGTTGTTTCTCACTCCTGTGAGTTGTGAGTAAAATCGATAACTTATAGAGAAGATTGGCCTCTTTTAAAGAGTAAGAAACCCTTTTCTTCCACAACCGTAACTGCCAGAAAGATGCAATGTCATCTGCAACCGGCCTCAAAAAGTGCAACGCCATCCTTTTATCCGGATACCACTTCCATCTATCCAGACACAGCATACCCAAGAATCTTTCAGAGCTCTTCAGAGGCAAGCATATAGCAGGCTCACCTTTCTTGGGATCTCTGCTAAAATCCACTTTTTCCGTATCCCAAACCTTTCCTACCAAACCTTCTCCTTTGCGAACACTCAAAATTTCTTTTGAAGATATACTACCCACATGATAAATAGGGCTGGCTTCGCTGCCCAAATGGTCAACAGCATATACTGCAACAAAAGAAGCGTCATTAAAGTTCTTCAATACTCTTAAAACCCTTACTATCGCATCTTCCCATTCATATCTCGAAAGAATGTTCCTTATCCTCATCATAATCTCCATGTCTTCCAATTTCTTTTTGGACACAGCAATTCTACTCTCCAAGCGTCTATTAGAGTATTTCAATACCTCAAGCTGCTCTAACAACCTATCTGCAGTTAATTTCCACTCATTTTCCTCCTTCTTAACTGATACTACTTCTCGACGTCTTCCTCCCCAAATCGCCACAGCCACCATAACAGCAACAGAAATAATAAAGTGGCATGTAGATGGAGACGAAAGAAATACACCAGGAACAAGTGCAGTTACAAGCAAAAATCTAAAAAATTTCCTACCCAAGAGACAGGATGCAACCACAGAGAGCACAACAAAAAACAGGTAATAAAAACTATATACATGCTTCAAAGACAAATAAATAGCATAAAGTAACGCAATATCTGATATAATACCCCATACAGTATAAGCATCGCCCCACTGCCTTACAGAAGGAACAGAAATAACAAAGAACAAATTATAAAGTCCAACTATAAGCGATAGTCTAACAGGATTACTAAATATCACACCAAGGCCAAGACGATACCCTACTATTAAGAGAGATATAAAGGAGACATTTACAAGGAGCCAGAGCCTTCTATCTATGTGAGAAAATCTCATCAGCCATCCTTCTTCTTTATCATGCCAAGGAGGCGTGCCCTCATCTGCAATACTTTTAGAGAACCCGCCGCGAAATCCCTGACAAAACCATCCGGATCATTCACTGCCTCCTCAAGTGGTTGTATTGCAGCAGGTGTGCCCACTCTACCAAGCGCCTTGGCAGAAAATCCCCTCACAAA
>JAGHAJ010000087.1 GCA_021161545.1 Synergistota bacterium
ATTCCATAAGCCTCACTTTTCTCCACAGAAGGTAACACAAACACATCACACGCATGATAATATTAAGGCAGCTTAGTATCATCCACATCAGTCAGGATAGAAACTTTGCCTTTAAGACCAAGTTCTTTTATCATCTCTCTATATTTACCCTCCAAAGGACCATTGCCTACGATAAGCAACACTGCATCCACATCCTTCATTGATTCTATAAGAACATCTACTCCCTTATAATACACCAACCGCCCAACGAATAAAACTATCTTTTCTCCCCATGACATTCTTATTTTATCTACTTCAGCCACATCACCCTCAGAAAGTTCAAACCTCTTAATGTTTATACCTATAGGGATTACTTCGCACTTGCTCCGAAATTTCGGAAGAAACGCAGAACTTTTCACTACACCAGGAGCAGGAACTATTACAGCATCTGCCCTCTTTAGGAAAAGCTCAAGAAACCATCTATAAACTGCAAGAAATACCTTCTGCCTGACAATATCGCTATACCAGCTTACTACTAACCTGTGCCCACTTTTCTGGCAAAACAAAATATAAGAGACCACTCCTAAAGGGAAGGGAAGATGAAAATGCACTATATCCACATCTCTCACCATCCTGCGTAGATACAAGGGAAATATCAAAGATATAGGCATTGACATCCACACAAAGAGGGTAGGAGCTACTACTACCTTGTATACATCTCCTCGGATGTGTGGTTGGCTACGCTTATCAGAACAAACAAGAACTCTCACGTCTACTACTTTCCCAAGGAAATTTACTATGTCTTTCACTACTTTTTCTATCCCACCTATATGCGGCGGAAAAAACTTGTTTACCTCTAACACCTTCATTACTATTCTACATTGTACTTTCTCTTTGCCTCTTGAATAGCATCATACCACACTTGAGCCATGAGTTGATATCCATCTTCATTAGGGTGAAGGCCATCCCAGATAAACAGGTCCTCCCTACCCTTCATGGCCTCAAATATATCTGCCAAAACTATATCTTCCTCCTGAGCAAGCTCTCTGATACGCGCATCCCTTGTTTCTACATCCAGTTCCCACCATTTATGCATACCAAACATGGGCGGAATGGTACCTATTATCGGGATAGTAGCATTTTCTTTTGCTTTCTCTACCATGAATTTGAGGTTATTTATCGTCTCATCTACATCTTTGGGAAAGTGTGTAGCATCATTTGAACCTTCAAGTATGAGCACAAAACCAGGTTTGTTATTATGCAAAACTGACTCATATCTCCTTACACCTTCAGGTGTCTTCTCACCACCAACACCTGCATTTACAACAACTGCTCCATCACCAAGCAGAGCCTGCAACCTTACCGGATATCCACCTGATGGCCCGTAAGGACACCCTTCAGTTATGCTATCTCCAAATGCAAGATACTTATTTGGATCGTTGTCACCAAAGTCCCAAGTAAGACCACCTCCACCTCCACATCCAGACAGAACTATCATGACCAAGCTTATCATTATCATCCCAATAATATATCTTGATATCCTCATCCCATTCAAACCTCCATTATAAAAGTCCTTTAAATATATCCATAAGTGCTTTTGCAGATTTTTCCCAAGAAAAATTAGCAGATCTCAAATATCCCTTCTCAGACAGTCTTTCTGCTTCATCTCTATCTTCCAGAACTTTCCGCATCGCTTCAGCAAAACCCTCTTGTGAATGCGGATCCACAAGCATACCTGCATCCCCCACGAGTTCAGGCAGACTTGAGGTATTAGACACTATTACCGGTATTTTACATGCCATCGCTTCCAGCACAGGTATACCAAAACCTTCATAGAAAGATGGATATACAAATACCTGTGCTCCATTATACAGGTATATTAACTCCTCATCTGCCACAAAACCTGTGAAGTGCACCTTATTCGTCAATCCAAGCTCTTCAACCTTCCTAAAGACGCTTTCGCACAACCATCCCTTTGGTCCCACAATGATCAAATGCAGATTTCCAAAGGACCTTTCAATATCTCCAAACGCCCCGATCAGTGTTTCAAGATTCTTTCTTGGCTCCACTGCACCAACGAACAGCACATAATCTTCAGGATATCTCTTAGCCCTTAGATACGTCGTTACACTCGCTTTACTCAATGGTCTAAACCTTTCATCAACCGCATTATACACTACTCTTATTTTACCACCAGGGATACCTACATATTTCTCCACCTCCCTTTTACCATATTCACTAACGGTCAGGATGACATCCGAAAGCTTCAGTCTGGAAGCAAAGTTCTTTTCCATAAATTCCACCCTTTCCCTTGGATGCCATTGTGGATAGAGCATAAATGATAGATCATGAATGGTAGTAACAATCTTAGATGCCGGGAAGTCCATAGGTACAAAGTTTGGTTCATGATAGACATCAAAGTGCCTAAAAAGAGAGGAGAACTTAGTCCAGGTAGCTTTTGCTTTCCTAGCTCCCCTTGCAATAACTCCCCTTCGGTGCACCATCTTACCTCTAAGTTTCGACACTAAGGGAGATGCTTGAATTTTTAGCTCCTTACTGTAATAGTAATCATAAAAGAATGTATAACCTTCTTCAGGAAAACGTTTCATCATTTCTCTATACATACTCAGGGTATACCTCCCTATACCAGTTGGAAGGGTAACAAGAGATGTTGCGTTAACAAGTATCTTCATTTCTTCCCTCCAAATTCAACATCTCTTTTATACTATACGGAGACTTACCTTGCGATTCGTAGTAGGTTCTTATCATTATCTCCCCAAGAAGTCCTATGCCAAGAAACTGGACACCCACTATAAGTAACATCACGGATATAAGAAGTGAGGGTTTATTACTCAAAGGCACTCCGTAAACCATCCTTTCAAATATGAGATATGCAATGTATACAGTTCCAAATGTGGAGAAGGATATCCCCATAAGTCCAAAGAACTGATTTGGTTTTGAGGAGTAAGAAAGTAGGAATTTAACAGTAAGTAGGTCAAGTATCACTCTTACCGTTCTAAATATACTGTACTTAGACTTTCCAAACCTCCTAGGATGATGCCTTACAGGAACTTCTACAACGGATGCGCCAACCCCGCGTGCCAGTGCTGGTATAAATCTGTGAAGCTCTCCGTAGAGCTTTACTTCCTTTATAATATTAGCTTTGTAGGCCTTCAAAGTGCAACCATAGTCATGCAATCTCACTCCTGTAACCTTTGATATAATCCAGTTAGCTATAAAAGAAGGTAATTTTCTTGATAGCCATGGATCCTTCCTATCTTTCCTCCAGCCACTCACAATATCATAGCCTTCATCTACCTTCTCTAACAACAGCGGTATATCCTCCGGGTCATTCTGTAAATCAGCATCCAGAGTAATGATAACGTTACCCTTTGCATATGAGAATCCCGCAGACATTGCTGCGGTCTGCCCAAAATTCTTCCTGAATCTGATAACCTTGAGGCACGACTCCCTTTCTGCTATTTCATGTAATATTTCAAATGTCCTATCTGTGCTCCCATCGTCCACAGCAACAATTTCATAACTTAAATCTATCCTATTCATTACATCTATTATCTTCTCTATAAGCAATCCTATACTTTCCTCTTCATTCATAACGGGTATAACTATAGAGATCTCAATGCTACTCATAACCAGCTACTCCTTTTACAGATATAGACACTCCTTCTGGGAATTCACGAGTACCAATGAGCTTCCAGAACTTATACCTCTTATGCTGAAGTACAACATAAGATTTATCTGCATTTCCAAAGGCCGTAAACA
>JAGHAJ010000245.1 GCA_021161545.1 Synergistota bacterium
GCTCATGGCCATTCCCAAATACTTAGCAGCCTGATGTATTACCTTTCGCGCTAAAATGTCTCCTTGTTTTGCAGCTTCAAAGATGGTCTTTGTGGAGAGGTTTTGCAGGTCTACATCTGTGTATGCCCTCATGGCTACTATCTCTCGGAATATTTCGAGTATTGCCTTACCGGATGCGTATGCCTCTACACACCCCTTCTTTCCGCACCCACAGAGCCTTCCTCCCTCCAATTCTACCTTAATGTGTCCGACTTCGCCGGCTATTAAACCTGCTCCTCTGTAGAGTTTTCCATCTATTATAAGCCCTCCACCTATACCCGTACCCAGTGTAACTACGACGAAGTTTTTCAATCCTCTCCCTTTGCCAAAGTATAGCTCTCCAACTGCTGCTGCATTTGCATCGTTATCTATGAAGACGGGAATCCCCGTTTTTTCCTCCACGAGTTTCTTCAGGGGGATGTTTCTCCATCCTTCAAGATTGGTGATGGAGAACACAACACCCTTCATCGGGTCTAATGGGCCCGGCAGACCTATGCCGATACCATCTATTTTTACCTCCTTCTTCATCTCTGATATAATTTCTCCAAGTTCCTTTAACTCCTCCTCGTAGTGCTCCTTTGTGGGTATGATGTTAAATTTTTCTATATGCTTGTCCTCTGTGATTATGCCAAAGGCAGTCTTTGTTCCACCTATGTCTATACCCAATATGTTCAAAGTGACCCCTCCATTTGCAATATTATTTTGAATAATTATACCATATCTATATCAAATATCTTCCCCGGATTTAGTATGAGGTTGGGATCAAATGCAAATTTTATCCTTTTCATCAGTTTTATTTCATCCTGGCTCAGGAAGATTGGTAGATATTTCTTTCTTTTGTATCCTATACCGTGTTCGCCGCTTAACGTGCCTCCAAGCTCTTTCACCTTTTTGTATAGTTTGGTGAGGAGTTTCTGCAACAGTCTTTCCCACTCTTCCATACTCATATCCTTTGGTTTTATTATGGTTGGATGTAGGTTTCCGTCTCCTGCATGTCCGAATGTTGGGATGAGCACACCAAACTCCTCTGATAGTCTTTGAAGCTCTTCAACGATTTTGGGTATCTCTTTTTTTGGAACTACTATGTCTTCTCCCTGCTGTATCGGTTCGAATCTGTCAAATGCCTCTCCGATGTTTCTTCTTACTTTCCACATCCTTTCGGAGTTTGAGTTGTTGTCTGCGATAAACACATCTAATGCGCCGTTTTCCATGCACAGGTTGCCGATTTTCTCGTAGTCTTCCTCCAGTTGTGCCTTATTTCCACCATCTATCTCTATGAGGAGATATGCCTCAGCATCAGGTATGGGAAATCTGCCTCCTAAGTATTTTACGGCTGTTCGAACGGATAGTCTGTCCATGTATTCTATTGCTGTTGGTATTATTCCTGCAATGCTCATAACTTTTGAAACGGTATTTATTGCATCTGTTACTGATGAGAATGGAACGAATAGGTCTACTATCTTCCCCGGTAGAGGGATTATCTTCAATATAATCTTTGTGAATACTCCAAGTGTTCCTTCTGAGCCGACGAGTAGGTGCACCATGTCATATCCTGTTACATCTTTTACCCTCTTGCCTCCGAAGTGTGCAATCTCTCCAGTGGGTAAGACAACCTCTAATCCCAGCACATACCTGCCTGTTACGCCATACTTTATGGCTTTACCTCCGCCGGCATTTTCTGCGACATTTCCTCCTATAAAGCAGCTTTCGACACTCATAGGGTAGCCCGGATAGTAAAGGTTTTTTTCTTTCAATACCCTGTTTATGTCATTTGTTATCACACCCGGTTCTACCACAACCACCATGTTGTCCTCGTCTATTTCAAGTATGCGGTTCATCCTTTCAAATGAGATTACGATTCCTCCAAGAATGGGAACAGCACCACCTGATAATCCACTTCCACCACCTCGTGGCGTTATTGGTATGAGTTTTTTGTTTGCTAACTTTAGTATCTTTGATATCTCTTCTGCTCCTTGAGGTTTGACGACCACTTCTGGCATGGATTTCAGACCTTGCACTTCGTCATGTGCGTAGCCTTCGAGTTTCTCCTCATCATCGAATATGACGTTTCCCTTTCCGACTATTGACCGAAGTTCTTCGACAACATCTCTGCTTACTCTCTGGTACTGCACTTATCAATCACTCCTTTACCGTATAGAAACTCTATGATTCGTTTTACATTTTGAATGTGCAGAAGATTGGCCTTGTATGCAGCTTCTGGGTTATGTGCCTTTATAGCTTCGAGTATCTGTTTGTGCTCTTCATATGAACGCTTTTTCCTTCCCCTTATATTTAGCGTCTTTGCTCCCAGTTCCTCTATGACGCTTTTGTAGTCCAAAACGAAGTTTATTAGCATGAAGTTGTGGGTTGCTTCTGCTACTGCGATGTGGAAGGCCTTATCGTGGATGAGAAACTCGGAATGGCCCATGTTATAGCTGAGCTTCAATTTCTGCAGTGTCTCTTGGATTTTCTGTATGTCTTGTTCTGATGCAACCTGTGCGGCATACATGGCTATAGATGGTTCAACAAGCTCTCTTGCGATAAGGGCATTTTTCAGCGCCTCGGGCAGCCTTTGGACCTCTTCCCTGAGAATGTTTCTCACAAATCTCCCCTTGCCAAGTATGGTTTTAACGAGCCCCATACTTTCCAGAAGCCTGAATGCCTCTCTTAAAGAAGCTCTGCTGATACCGAATTGCCTTATCAACTCTTCCTCAGATGGAAGTCTATCCCCTGCTTTTAACTTGCCGTCTAAGATCCATCTTCTGATTTCTTCTGCTATGTTTTCGTATACCCGCTTTACCTTCAATTCCTTTTCTTCATCCCCTTGATGGTAAGTAGCGTAAATGTCAGTACCCATAGTGTAGCACCTGCTAATTGATATCTATAGTCTGGCATAAACAATAGGATTCCGTCAAGCCCCAATACTACTCTAACCCATCTATTTACATTACCGAACCAGTATCCTTCAAATGCTGTGGATATAGCCGTTATTCCTAATAATCCCCTTGTTAGCACAGTTGCTACGCTTGTGAATGATGCATCCTGTAGCAGGATGGATGGTGAATATACAAAGAGAAATGGCACGATAAATCCAGCTATACCCAACCTTATTGCTGTAAATGCTACCTTGTTTGGTGGTGCATTTGCAATTCCTGCTCCTGTATAAGCAGCAAGGCAAACAGGAGGGGTAATGTTAGACAGTACTGCATAGTAAAAGACGAACATGTGTGCTGACAGGGGGTTTATCCCGAGCTTTGTTAGAGCGGGTGCTGCTATGGTAGCTGCTATAATGTAGCAGGCTGTTGTTGGTAGCCCCATTCCGAGGAACAGTGCTGCTACGGCTGTGAGCACAAGCGATAGTATCAGTATTCCGTGGGACATGAATACAATGTTGTCTGCTATAACTACTCCGAGACCTGTGAGTGTTGCCATACCTATTACTATGCCCACAACGGCCAGCGATATAGCTGATCCAAGTGCAGAGCGTGCACCCTCTTCTAATGCATGTATAAATCCTTTGAGTGTGATTCTTGTGTGTTTCCTCAATGTACTTGTGGCTACGGAGATCCATATGCCCCAGAATGCGGTATACAGTGGGGTGAAGCCCTTAAGCAACATGATTATAACCACGATTATCGGTATGGATAGGTGTATCCCATCTTTTATCGTCTTCTTCAACTGGGGAATCCTATCTTTTGGCAGACCCTTTAGCCCGAGTTTGTATGCCTCTGTATGAACCTGCATATAGACGGCAAAGTAATACAGCAAGGCAGGTATGATAGCTGCTACCATAATGTAAACATAGGATATACCGAGAAATTCTGCCATCACGAATGCACCTGCTCCCATGATTGGTGGCATGATTTGTCCCCCTGTAGATGCCACCGATTCAACTGCTCCTGCGAAATGAGGTCTATAACCTATGGATTTCATCAATGGTATTGTAAGTGTTCCTGTGGTGGCAACATTTGCTACTGCGCTTCCGCTCACCGTTCCCATAAGTGCACTTCCTATGATGGCTACTTTCGCAGGGCCCCCGGGTTTGCTCCCTGTGGCAGCTAAGGCAAGGTCTATGAAGAACTTTCCTACACCGGTTTCGTTGAGGAATGAGCCGAAGAGTATAAACAGGAACACAAATGTAGCAGAGACCCCAAGTGCTATGCCGTATATCCCTTCATCTGTCAGATACATCTGCGATATTATGCTGCAAAAGTCAAAAGGTTTGTGTGCAAGTATCCCGGGGAATAGGTCCCCAAGGTATATATACAGGATAGAAAATGCGGCCAGTATGGATAGTATGTTTCCGATGACCCTTCTTGCAGCTTCTATTGTCAGGACGATGGCAAATGCTCCCATGAGGTAGTCCCACTTTATTGGAAATGCGGCACGGGCAATATATGCGTCGTAATCCAGCAGGATATACATTCCTGTGGCAAAACCCATAACTGCCATGAGTATGTCCAGTATAGATGGCCTATCCTTTGGAGCAAGTTTGTGACCTGGGTATAAGAGAAATATAAGTGCTGATGCAAAAGCCAGATGAACAGCTCTCAGCTTTATCGTCATAAGCATGCCTACACCTGCATTCCACAGGTGAAAGATAGACATACCTACTGCTAATGTTACTACAATATGAGACCAGAATGGCTTTAGCTCCTTTCTGTATCTGTAGCTGATATCGTATTCCTCTACAATGGATGCCCCTTTGTCTTTCACGCTGTCTTCCTCCCTGTCGAAAGAATTTGTAGGCTCACCCCTTCCCAAGGAGTGAGCCCTTCTTTCTACTTTCTTACTTCCACACGCCAGCTTCTTTGTAAAACTTTATTGCTCCCTTGTGGAACGGTATGTTAACGCCTTTTGTAGCACCCTCGAGGGTTACGAAATTTCCTGCTTTGTGTGCCTCTCTGAGCTCTTTGAGGTGTGTATATAGTGTCTTTGTAACTCTGTAGATGACGGCTTCTGGTATATCAACCCTTGTGCCGAGGATGTTTGTCTGTGCGATGGTGTGCACCACATAGTTCTGATTTGGGTATAGCCCTGCTTTGATGTCAAACTGGAAGTAGTCTGGAACTTCTTTTATTATCCTCTTTGCCTCCTCTGGTGTGAAACCGAGCAGTTTTACGTCCTTTCTTACTGCCATTACCTGTGTTACGGCCGTTACAGGTGGCCCTCCTACTGGTATTATCGCATCTACTCTCCTGTCTGCTAAGAGCTTTGCGGCCTCTCCATAACCGACATACACAGGTTTTATGACATCTTTATCCTTGTGGTAGTCGAGTCCCACGCTCTTTAGAATTATCCACGAGGATGTCTCTGTACCCGAGGCTGGACGGCCAACTACGACCCTTTTACCCTTTAAATCTTTTATGTCGTTTATTTCGGGAGCCACAACTATGTGCACCACATTTGGCCATAGGGCGCCTATTGCCCTCAACCACTTTTTTGTCTTTCCTTTGTACATGAACATCCCGTGATATGCCCATCTTGCTACCTTGCCTTGTAGTATTGCTATCTCTACCTGTTTTTTCTGCATCCTTGCAATGTTATCGACTGACCCCGCAGAGGACTGTGCTGAAAAGACATAACCATACTTGCCAAGATACTTGTTGAATATCTGTGCCATTGCTACCCCCATTGGGTAGTATGTGCCTGCTGTTGTTGCTGTGGAGATGGTTATAAATGTCTTTTTGGCAAAAGCTACCCCACTAATACTCATAGAGAGTATCAGTACCCCTACCATCATTATCAGAACTGCCTTTTTCAATTTTTGTGCACCTCCTTTGTATTTGTTGTTTACCTTTTCCTTCCTGCTATACTCCCCCTCCTTTCACCTCCCTTCCTGAATATTTCAAATGCGCCTGATAGCTGGAATATCGCTGCACTGAAGGATATTACGGCAAAAAGGACAAGCATGAGTGCGTAAAATGTGGAAAAACTCTCCGAGGCGACATCTTTTAAGGCAATGAGAAGGTGATAGCTTATGTATAGCATTGAACTACCAAGCACAAGACTGCTTATTATTCC
>JAGHAJ010000183.1 GCA_021161545.1 Synergistota bacterium
GACTATAGGGAGCATCTGCAAGAGGCTATGGAGAGAATAAACAAGTGGGTATCAGAGAAGACCAACGGGAAGGTAGCTCGGATCATCAGGAAAGGAGACATAGATAGGCTCGTTCGCCTTGTTCTGACAGATGCAATATACTTCAAAGGTCTTTGGAACTTTCAGTTTGATAAAGAATGTACGAAAGAGCAGGAGTTTCACGCACTTGGAGGTAAAAGTGTAAAGGTGCAGATGATGTCCCAGCGGGGAAGATTCCTTTATTACGAGGATAAGATAATACAGGCAGTTGCTCTTCCTTATGCTGGTATGCACTTTTCGATGTTGATTCTACTACCAAAACCAGAAGTAAATATAAAGGTGCTGGAAGATAGACTTTCTCTGGAGTATCTTCAGTCTATAAGGAAGGAGATGTCCCGTGAGATTGTGAGGCTCTACCTGCCGAAGTTTAAGCTGAATGAGAGGTACTACCTGAAGGATGTGCTTTACTCCATGGGCATGAAGGATGCCTTTACGAAAAGGGCAGATTTTTCTGGAATGACAGGCAATAAGAAGTTGAAGATTTCCAAGGTTATACATCAGGCGCATGTTGATGTAAATGAGTTTGGGACAGAAGCTGCGGCTGCGACGGCTGTTGTGATGAAGCTCAAGGCAGCGACACCCATAGGAAAGGTATTTCGCTTTGATGCAAACCGTCCATTTGTGTTTATGGTTATTCATAGCTCGACTGGAAGCATTCTCTTCGTGGGGAGGCTTGCTAACCCATCGTAGAGGAAATGAAGCATGAAGGAAGCCATTGCTGTGCTGGTGGTTCTTCCTTAAAGGCTGTGCAGGGGATATGTATCCCTTGTTTAGAAAATGATTACTGGGGAGAGGAGGAATTATGAAGAGGCTGTTTGTGGCTGTTTTCCTGGTGTTATTTGTGTGGGGTATTGCGTATGGCGATGTTACGAATAGAGATGCCCACATAGTTGCCAACAACTGGCTTTATTACAATCATGCTGAGGCGGTTGTGGATAGCATTGATGAACTTGTTTACAGTGGACTGAAGATAGGGTATGTAGTAAGACTTTCTCCGGAGGGCTTCATAATAATACCTGATGTGGAAAGGCTCTCACCGGTGAAGCTCTGGTCCAGACACGGCAGATTCAGTGCGAAGGGACCCATTCTTGATGTTATAAAGGAGCTTTACTATGTGAAGAGTATGCTAATGAAGGCAGAGTCGAAGGGCATAAAGCTCAAAGGTAGTAACAGGCTTCCGTCGTGGGATTGGGTCATGGGGCTTAGTGAAGGTTTAAGGAGCTCACCTGAACTGAAGGACATTATTGCTACTCCGCTTATAACCTCAACCTGGGACCAGGTGCCTCCTTACAACAACTACGTTCCGAACGTTAGTGGTAGTCCGTATAGTAATGGTAAGGCACCTGCTGGTTGTGTTGCTATAGCAACGGCACAGATAATGAGGTATTACAGGTGCCCGATAACCGGTGTTGGTAGCCACTCTTACACATGGCATGGACAGACCCTGTCTGCGAACTTTGAGCACACCTACGACTGGTTATCGATGCCAGACTCTTTGAGTGGGGTGTCTTCCTACCAGACGGATATTGTAGCAAGGGCGATATCCGATGTGGGTATAGCAGTGAATATGAATTATGGTGCTTATGAGTCAGGTGCAAATTTCATGGATACCATGTATGCCCTTACCACATACTTCAAGTATAGCTCGGATTCTATAGACATCATATCTGTGCTGAGGAATTTTGGTGGAGACATCGTTGGATACTTCAATGCCTTAAAAGATGAAAGAGATTCAGAAAGGGTAGTTGACCTTGCTATTATAGGGTCGAGTGGAGGGCATGCAGTCGTTATGGATGGCTATAGAATCATATCTTTTGCCGATACGATTTTGTTCAGGCAGGTGCACCTGAACATGGGTTGGGGTGGAAACTACGATGACTACTACTCACTTGATTTTATTCACCCTGACGGCATGGACTTTTCTGATTACACGGCGTCTTATGCCATTGTTGGAATAGTGCCAACAGAGCAGCAGGGAGGAAGCGGAGGTGGTGGCTGTTCCATTAATCCTCGCTCTACCTCGGGTAACGGTATCTTACTTGTGCTGCTTGTGGTTGTAGTTGCTGTTGGCTTTAGGGTGGTGCTTGCAAGAAAATAGTTGGGGGCTTTATGCCCCCTGATCCTCTGTGAAACTTCTGAAAAGTCAAACTAATTTTTATCTGTTTTTAACACCTTCTTAATACCTTTCTAAACCTCTTTCTGTAGGATTTGTTTGGAACAAAAATCTTATAAAAGGGGTGGTTGTTTTGAAGAAGGTATTCAGGTTGGGTCTGATAACTGGCGTTGTCTTGGTGATGTTTTGTGCGGGGGTGGTGTTCGCAGGAGATAGCCTTATAATTAAGGGCTCAACAACGGTGTTGCCCATTGCCCAGAAGGTCTCAGGTCTCTTTCAGAAACTCTATCCGAGTGTGGACATATCTATCTCTGGTGGAGGTTCCGGTAATGGCATAAGGGCTTTGATAGAAGGACTCACCGATGTCGCTGACAGTTCAAGGTTCATAGAGCTTTCCGAGGTGAAGAGGGCTGTAGCAAAGGGTGTTTATCCTGTCCCATTCAGGGTTGCAATGGACGGTATAGTGCCGGTAGTGAATGCAAGAAATAGCATAAAGGCCATTACTGTGAAGCAATTGCACGACATATATACGGGCAAAATAAGGAACTGGAAAGAACTTGGTGGTCCGGACCACAGGATAGTGGTGGTCTCAAGAGACACGAGTTCTGGCACTTATGAGGTGTGGGAGAAAAGGGTTCTGAGGGGCAGTAGAGTACTACCAAGGGCGTTGGTGGTTGCGTCTAATGGTCAGGTTGTCAATACTGTCTCCAAAAACAGATATGCCATAGGTTACATAGGCATAGGCTATTTGAACTCGAGGCTTTGTGCACTGACTGTTAATGGGATAAAGGCCACACTCGATACGGTAAGAGAGGGTATTTACCCAATAAGCAGACCCCTGTTCATGTTTACCAACGGCTGGCCTAAGGGTATTGTTGCGAAGTGGATTAACCTCGTTTTGAGTAGAAAAGGTCAGAATATGGTGAAAGAATCGGGGTATGTTCCTCTATTTTGATGGTTTTCCTACTTTATTACCTTTGTTGTCCTTTTTTGGAATAGTGTATAATAATATATGTGTCTTAAGATTCAGTTAAAGGGGGGTGTTTGATGTGAAGGCAAGGTGGATTTTGAGCGTGGTTCTCATTGTTGGGCTTTTGGGAATGGCTTCCGTGTCGTTTGCACAGGGCGATATCCCGATTAAGGTCAGGCTCAACATGATGGTAGCTGGGGACCAGAATATGGTTGATTTCTTCCAGTATGACATTGCACCTATTTTTGAAAAGATTTACCCCAATGTGAGGGTAAATGTCGTGGGTACGGGTCCTGGTCCTGCTGGTTCGAGGGCTATTATTCAGAAACTTCAACTTGAGAAGAAGTCTGGAAAGGCGAAGTGGGGTATTGATGTGGCAGTTGTGCATGAGATAGGTGCTGCTTGGGCTGTAAAGGGTGATTTATTGAGGAAATACACCGACTTTCTTGTTGCAAAGAGACTTGTTACAAGGAACACGGCAAAGATGGCACTTGGCGTAAGTGTGGATGGTTATGTCATGCCTATGTTCCACAGTCAGACAGCGCTTGCTTACAACCCTAAGTATGTAAAGAACCCGCCGCATTCGTATGCAGAGCTGGTTAAGTGGGTGAAGAAACATCCCAAGAAGTTTGGCTATAACGGTGTGAAACACGGTGCTTCTGGTATATCATTCACTGCAGGGTGGCTTTACTGGAAGAGCGGGCAGATTGACATACTGACGAAGGGACCATACAACAAAAAGTATGAGAAGTCCTGGCCAAAGATATTCGGTGCACTCAAAGACTTCAATAAGTATGTTACGCTGACCAGTGGTAATGCTGGTACCCTTGACGCACTCAACAGGGGGGAGATATACATAGGTCCTGTGTGGGTTGATATGTTCTACACATGGATGAGGAATGGCCGTATAGACCCGAATCTGAGACTTCTCATACCTACACCCGGTATGCCCGGTCAGCCGATGCACTATGTGATTCCGAAGAAGGCTGCAAATGCCGACTATACACTTAAACTTATAGAACTTGTGTCGTCTCCAAAGATGCAGGCAAAGTACATTGTGGATAAATTTAACTGGTACCCTGCTATAGGTGACCAGTATGTCAAGCCGTATGTCTCCAAGGAGACACTTCACAGGCTTTATAAGGACATCACACCTGAAGACCTGTTGAAGTACGGTAAGCCATTCCCTCTGACAAAATACTTTGAGGACATGCTCGAGGCGTACGAAAAGTACACCGAGTAGTCTGTAATGGTTGTCCCTGCCTTCCTTGGCAGGGACAACTTACATTTGGTAGGAGAGGAGGTTCTGATGGCTACTTACGAAGGCAGAAGCAACTGGACGGGATTCTTTCTGGTTTTACCTGCACTGCTGGTTCTTGTGGTGCTTTATGTCTATCCCCTTGTGCTTTCCATATACTCGAGTTTTGTTCACGATGGCGTGGTTGGGCTTGCAAACTACCGCAAGGCGTTTGGCCTTTACGGTAAAGATATATTCTATACATTGTTTGTCACGGTAGTGACAGTTGCTGTTGTCTTCGCTGTCAGTATCATTGTTGCGAGCTACCTGAGGTTTAAGGAGTGGAAGTTCCTTGACTACATGTACAGACTACCACTATTTATACCATTCCTGATAGTGGGACATGCTA
>JAGHAJ010000189.1 GCA_021161545.1 Synergistota bacterium
ACGAAGACAAAGATCCCGTACTTATTGGTATATTGAAGGGAGCAATACCCTTCATGGCAGATCTATTAAAGAACATACACGTGCCTGTAAGAATCGATTTCATGGCAGTATCGAGCTATGGCAATTCCACAGAAAGTACTGGTAATGTAAAGATATTAAAAGACCTTGACAAACCCATAAGGTCTCAAAACATAATAATTGTGGAAGATATCATAGATACCGGATTCACTATAGACTATTTACTAAAAACACTACGTGTGAGAAAACCCAAAAGTATCAAAGTATGCGCTTTGCTCAGCAAACCCGAAAGAAGAATCATAAAAGTTCCCATCGATTATAAAGGATTCGATATACCGAATAAATTCGTCATAGGATATGGATTGGATTACGCTGAACACTACAGAAATTTACCATACATAGCAGTACTCAAACCAGAGGTATATGAGTAATAGCATCCATTCCCTCCTCTATTATTTCTATCAAGCGGAGGGCTGCATGCTTTACGCTATCCGAAACGCCTTCGCCAATAGAAGTATCCTCTGGTTGGATACCTATCACAATAATCCTATCTATATAAGGCTTAAGGTATTCTATCATGAACCCTATTGACATAGTGTGCGTAGTCAAAAATAGATTATCTATAGAAGTACTCTGAATCCTCCTTATACTACCTGGTAGAAGTCCCATATCCGCTGCATCGACGATTACAAGAATGTCAGGTGACTCCCTCTTGAGATAAGAAGTATAGTTTTCTGGAACGGTTTCGCCATTTATCAACACCCATCCATGAAGTCTATCCTTAGCCAGATCTATAACATAGACCCCTACACCATCGTCTCTTCTCACAACACTACCCATACCAAGTAACACTTTCTTCATTCAGAGCTTCACCGCCTTAATCAGTACGTAAACAGCATATACAGCAAGAAATATTACAGCAAACGGAGCAATAAAGCGTACATAAAAAATAATTCCTCCTATCCCCCTAGCAAAAAAGAACGGAAAACCAACAAAATGCCTTCCATGACCATGCATGTACCAGTGGTAAAATTTAAACGGATTCATCCCACACCGGTAAAAATGGCCAACGGAGGGGACAAAAAAATACATCAGCAGAACAATCCCAACAATCGCACCCACAACTATTAAAAGGGTAGTTTTATACTTTCTCTTTCTGCTGTATAAGATATTCTTCCAGTCAAATTGTACATTTCTGGTATCCATTTTCTTAAACGCTTTGTATACTATATAATCTTCCCATACATCAGGATATCTCTTCAAGAGCTCCTCCAACTCCGGTGAAACCTCCTTTATATCCCCACGGATTATTCTATCAAGTAGCTCTCTTGCCCCTTTTTCATCCATGACATTTCACCTCAAGAAAGCTTAGAAAATAGCTTCTTTTTAATCCTACTAACTTTCTGCCTCGCATTTACCTCGCTCATTCCCAGCTCCTTTGATATCTCTGTATAAGAGAGACCATCCACATAGCGTAATGTGACAATAACTCTCTCCTCAGGAGAAAGATGGGATAATATTTCACTAAGGTCTTCTTCGTCTATAAGCATGCTTTCAAACCTATCATCAACCACCTCATACCCCTTTTCTTCTAAATCTGTCAAGCTGACATCCTTCTTACCCTTCTTACGATACTTATCTATAAAGAAATTGGTAACCATCTTTCTAAGCCACGGCTTGAACCTATCTACTTTTTGCTTCTTTTTTGCAAGCATATAAAGCTTCCACACGCTTTCTTGGTATAGGTCTTCTGCATCCTCTACATGAGATGTCAAATAAACACACAATCTCATTAAGTAAGAGTTATATCGCAACATAAGGAGCTCAAACGCCTCATCGCTCTTATAAGATATGGCAAATAATTCTTCGTCAGAATGCCCATAAAGTTTGCTCTTCATTAAGCCTTGTAATCTCCAAGATAACTCCATTGTCTATCACTCCCCACAAAAAAAGACGAAAGTGTGAATAAAGATGTGACACAATTTCATCCTCAAAATATCTTTCTCACTCCAACTACACCAGTAAACAATAGCGCTCCAGTAAGCACAATTGTAGCACCAGAAGGGAGGTCAAAATAATAAGAGATAAACAGTCCACCAGTAACTATACATTCTGAAAGTAATATACTGTGCAGGACAAAAGAACGAAACGACATAGATATCACCTTTGATATAGAAGGAGGCATAATAAGGAGAGCACTTACAAGTACAACACCAAGAAGTTTCACACCCACAATTATAGACACAGAGACAATAATAGTAAAAAGCAACTCCAAGAAGTCAACTCTTATTCCACTAACAATAGCTATATCTCTATGAAGGCTCAGAAGTGTCAAATGCCTGTAAAATAAAACCAAAAATCCAGTAGATATAGCAGAAATAAGCAGAATGATCCACATGTCTGACCAACCTACAGAGAGTATACTTCCAAACAGATAGGCAATAAGCTCTGGTTGGTAACCTTGCATCTTACTTATGATAACTATCCCGACCGCCATGCCTGATGCAAATATAATACCCACTATCGCATCAAAAGAAAGCTTAGTGTTTCTTTCCAATAAATAGACAGCTACCGACAGGAATACCCCAAAAATCACTGCGAAGATAATTGGATTAATAGAAAATGCTATACCTATCGCAATACTACCCAAAGAGGCATGAGCCATACCATCTCCCAAGAAAGACATCTTCCGTAAAGTTACATATACTCCTAAAAAAGCGAGGGCTACTGCCAACGCCAATCCAGATATAAAGGCCCTTTGCATAAATGGGAGAGAGAATATATCAAGCATCGCTATCACCTTCTACTCTCTGTGTTCAAAAAGCGTAACACTGTCTCCATAAAGAGATCTTATAAGCTGAGGAGTAAGTTTATCATGAGGGTGCCCATGACAATGCAGCGTTCTGCTTATGCAGATAACTCTATTGGAAAACTTGTAAACCACATCTACCTCATGGCTAACCATAACTATGGTAATATCCATACTTTTCTTCATGGACAGAAGCATCTGATAGAACGCATTTCTACCTGCAATGTCTATGCCACCTACAGGTTCATCCATAAAGAGAATACGAGGATAATTTATCATGGCACGAGCTATAAGAATCCTCTGAAGTTGACCTCCTGATAGGTTTCCCATCAACTTCCTACAATGTCCTCCCATATCAACCATTTCAAGGACCTTCTCTATCCTATCACCTTTAGTATCATTCCACAAAGAAAAAGAAAGAAACTCCTCCACCGTGAGAGGAAAGGTTCTGTCAAACTCAAATCTCTGAGGAACATACCCACAAAACTCCCTCGCATCTGAGATGCTCTTGCCAAATATCCTTATTTCCCCACTCTTTATAGGAACTAAACCAAGTATCGCCTTCAACAATGTAGTTTTACCTGCTCCATTTGGCCCTATGATAGTAGCAAAATCACCTTCTTCTATATCAAAGGTGACATGACTCAATATTGATTCCTTCTCAATATCTACATTTAAGTCCACCACTTCCACCGCTTTTGTCATTATCTCTCCCCATATTCAGAATTACCCCACATATTGCTCAACCAAACCTGTCAGCATCTTCGGGTAAAAATATGTACTCTTTTGAGGCAACAACTCCCCATTGAGAGATATATCTCTAACCTGCTCTTTTCTCACGGGATTTAAGAAGAAACACATCTCATACTCTCCACTTTCTACCATACGATTGGCTTCAACGAAAGAGTCTGTATACGCAATGTTCCCAGAGTTCTTTATCTGCTCCACACTCATGCCAAGCAGCGGTTCCATAATCAGATTTTGAAGTATATTTACATCAAGCTGCTTCCACATGTCTGAATGCCCATCACCTCCAACACTTAAAGCATCCTCTATATTACGCAATTCAAGGTAATAATACCCTATACCCCTGCCAAATATTCCTATTACTCCCTTCTTCCCAGACTTCATTGCATCAGTAAGCATTTTCCTAAGTTTCTCCAAAGTTTCCACCCTTACTATCGTAAATTGCGCATTAAGTGCAGTTAGCTCAGGGATAGCTATACCTTTAATAACCCTATGAATAGGAAATATCTGTAAACCAGGGTCCTGAAAAGCAACGAGAGCCACCATTCTGTAATTCCATGGTGCATCATCTCTGGAGCCATTCAGGGTATCCATATACTTCTTATACCTCAAGGCTGTCTCATACCTATGATGTCCATCAGCTATCACAAACTTCATATTTTCTGTAATATTAGCTATCTTCTCATGAATATTTCTATCCCTAACAACCCAGAATGTATGAGTTACACCATCATCATCCATAAACGAAAACTCTGGAGGTTCTTCATATGCAGGAGAAAGCACACATCCAACATCATTGTCTTTATCATCATAGAGCATAAATATCTGCCCCCAATGTGCATTAGTGGACATAGTCAGTTTAAAGCGATCTTCTTTTGGACCAGAAAGGGTATACTCATGTGGAAAGACAACCCTTTTGCCAAACCCAGATAGCTTCAGAAGTGCTATAAAACTCCTCCTTCTGAACTCAGCGCCCTGAACCGAGAAGAGTTGCTCGTACAAATATATAGCTGGCTTCTCTTCCACACTGAGAACACCCGTTCTCATCCACTCCATTAGATACCTTCCAGCAGATGCGTATCTATCTTCCTCTCTATTCAATATTATCCTCACAATATTATAAGGACTCTTCTTATAATAGAGATCTTGCATTTCAGGTGTGATAATATCGTATGGTTGGGATACAACATCTTTAATATCTACCTTACTTATATCGTACCTCAACCCTCTAAAAGGAAAAATCATTCTTATTTCCCCTCTCTAAGCACGAGTTCAGCAGCTCTCACTCCACTACCAAGCTCCACAGGATATCCCTCATCTTTAAGTGCCATCTCTAAAGCAGAGATAGCAACTATCACATCAAAGGCATAAGCATATCCAAGATGGGCAATTCTCAATATTTTACCTTTAAGTTTACCTTGCCCCCCGCTAATCGTAACCTTATATTTATCTTTTATCCTTGAAAGTAGCTTCTCCCCATCTATTCCCTCTGGCACCTTAACAGCGGTACACACATTTCCTGGATTAGAAGAAAACAACTCAAGGCCCACTCCTTTCACAGCAGCCCTAGTTGCGCTTGCAAGCAAGGCATGCCTACTAATTACATTATCTATACCCTCCTCTAATATCATAGATAAAGACTCCTTAAGCTGAACAACAAGAGAAACAGCAGGAGTAAAAGGCGTCGTGTTAGAAAGATAAGCATCCTTATAACCAGATACAGAAAAGTAGTATGAGGGCAGATTGCTCTTTTCAACCAAACCGAATGCCTTTTTACTAAAAGCTACAAAAGATAAACCTGGTGGTAGCATAAATGCCTTTTGCGAACTCGCAACAACAATATCCACACCCCAACTATCCATCTGTAAGTCACAGGCCGCTATTCCAGAAACGGCATCAACTACAAGTATTGCACCGCTATGCCGCACATACTTAGCAATCCTCTCTATATCGTAGGTCGTACCTGTGGACGTCTCAAATAGCGTTGTAAACACAGCTTTTATATCAGGATGTTCTTCGAGATACTCACCTATTTTTTCTGGAATAGGTGCACTACCCCATTCCACTTCATACACAACAGCATCAAGCCCATAAGCCTTCGCTATCTGAAGCCACCGCTCTCCAAACTTTCCACCAACCACTACAAGCACTCTATCACCATTAGAACACGTATTAACAAGTGCAAACTCCATTGCACCTGTTCCAGAAGCTGCAAGTATATAAACAGGATTTCTGGTTTTGAAAATTTTCTTCAAATCATCTGAAACTGACCATAAAATCTGAGAAAAATCGGGTGTTCTATGATGTATTATCGGTTTTGCAGCCTCCAGAAGAACACTTTCCGGAACAGCAGTTGGACCCGGAGCCATAAGATAATGCTTACCGAACAGCAACCTCTACCCACCTCCAACTGGGGGAAA
>JAGHAJ010000275.1 GCA_021161545.1 Synergistota bacterium
GCACCTATGCACTCTCCGTGTATCAGAACAGGCATTGCGCATCCCGATTTGATGCCGTATTTTTTGTGTATCTCCTTAATGGAGCCTGGTGCATTTTTGGGTATTCTGTTTGCCACGTAAACTCTTTTTGTCCTGCATGCCTTTATCAGAGGTGTCTCATCTCGGCTGTCTTGCTTTGAAATGGTGCTTAAAGTTTTCTGCAGCGCACTAACAAACCCTACATCACTTTCCCTTTTTACAGAGTAATTTTTGATGAGCAGTGTATTTTCTTTTCCCTTTTGTATGTAAAGTGCCATGTCCACACCGAGAAATTGACAGAGTAGCTCGGGCAGCCTTTTTAAGAATTTTTCTTTGCTTTTGGCCTCCAGGTATAACTTGTTTATGTGGTAGAGTGTATTGTATACCCGAGACTGAATTTTCGTTGCCTTCTGCTGTAGTGCGAGTTTCTTTTGCATTTTCACTTTTTTTAGTGCAGATGAGGCTTCGACTTGGATCTTTTCCAGCAGGTGCAGCTGCTTCTCTGTGAATGATTCTCTGGAGATATCGTGTATTAATAAGATGTATCGAAGTTCTTTCTCGGAGAATATTGGTATAGAACATGCAGAGCGCACGCCAAAACGTACCTGCTCCTTTCTCCAGTAGCTCATGCCTTCGTCTTTGTATATGTCTGTCAGAAGTGTTATCTTCCCTGTTCTGTAGCATCGGGATACCGTACCTCTGCCGTATGGAAGGCTCGGGTCAACGCTTATGAGAGTCTTTTTCAGTGCATTTTCAAGCTCTTTGGATTTAGACCTTGTATATTTTACTTTGTATAGCTTGGTTTTCTCATCTACAACTCCTATGGTGGCGATGTAGTATCCTACCGCCTCTACCAGCGTATTGCATATACCGGATATGAGTTCTTCTTCGCTTTCTGCTCTTGCAGATAATTGGCTTATCTGACTTAGTGCAAGAAAGAGCTTTCTAAAAGAGGTTTCTTCGCTCTTGTTGATGAAAATCATGAGCGTTATCGTCTCATCACCATACTGGATACTATGCGAAAATGCCTCGGCTGGAATGAGTTCTTTGGTTTTGCTTCTGAGGGATAGAGTTCTGTACTCTACCGATGCTGTGTTGATAAACTCTTCTCCTTTTCCTTCTATGAGTTCTTCAATGGGTTTCCCTACGAGCTCTTTTTTACTTTTGTACTCAAGTAGCTCTACAAGGTACTGGTTTACGAATTCTATCTTTCCTTTTCTGTATGTAAGGGCAGCTATTGAGGAGGATTGGTTTAATCCCTTTAGGACCTCTTTGTAGGCTGTGGTGTAGTTAATGACTACATCTTTATCCACTCTGTTATTTCACCTCTACTTGCATGGTAAATCAAGAAAAGTATATCACACACTTGGATAGATGGCAACCGTGTATGGGATTAAGATGTCTCAGCGCAGGTAGCCCACCATCTTGTTTATAAATGCTTCTGCTTCTAATATCTTTTGGAATGACTTTTCGTTGAATTGTGTTACAAGTCTTACGGGGATGGTTCGTGTAACGAACCTTATATTGATGCTTATACTTCCGCTTTGCTTGAGTTCTTCGATTAACCTCTTTTTTTCTCCTTCAGTGAGTGGTCTGTATGCCCCTTCCGTTACAAATAGACTGCCATCTTTCATCAGACTTCTTAGCTTGGACATGGTGAATGGCAGCATGTGATTGTATCTATCTACCACATCCCTGCAGAACTGTGGATTACCGGGTAGGTAGTTGACTGGATAGTTTATGAATACCAATGGGTCTGAAATCCTTTGAGCGCTTTGTATGAGGCTCTTTACCATAGAGCGGAGCGTTGGGTCTTCTATGGTGTTAAGTGAGAAGTTATTGATTGTGCTAAGATATGCGTTGGTTCCAGGTATGTAGGGGACATCAAACTTGCTTACAACTATGTGGTATAGACGATAGGTAAACGAATGGTAGCGGGATAACAGAAATTTGGTGGCTCTTTCTGCGCGTTTTGTTTGGCTTATTATGCTCTTTACGATTGGTCTATAAACTTCGGCAGGAACATACTTTCTTGTGAGTTTTGCTGCCATTTTGGGGCTGATGTCGTTTCCCTGAAAGTGTGCGCTGATGATGGCATATATTTGCATCATTGCAGGATTTCGTGCCATGTAAAGATTTGATGCAAGGGCATACCTTGCTGCACTGCCTGGGTCTTCTTTAGCTTCACAGTCGTTCATGATTTCTTGCAGCATCTGCTCCTGTTTCTCGATCGACATGTCAATGCCTCTGTTGTAGTAGAGTCCCCCAAGTATGGTTTCCTGTTGCCATACTGGATAAGACATGGCAGTGCTGCAGAGCGGCAGAGCTACAAGCCCTAAGGTTACAATCCATGTAAGAGGCTTTCTCATTTTTCACCCTCCTTTGCGGGTTGGAAGTTGCGTTTTCGTGGTTTGCTTTGAACAGCGGAAAAATGTATTGAACTTGAAGCAACCTATCCCATCGTAGTGAGATGTTCCAAGAAGATTATAGCACAGATGGCTTAGAGTGGTAAAGGGTTTGAGGGTGCGTTGGTGATTAGTGGGAGCAGAAGCGGGGCTGATGTTTTGATGGTTAAAGGTGCTGTGATATAATAACTTGATGGGAGTTGCATTATAGGGGGTACAGGTGATGTTTTTAGTCTATTTGATGTGTGGGGTTAAGTTTCGGTGATTCTGTATGTTCTGCTCTTCTTTTTAGGTGCATCAGTTGGTAGCTTTCTGAATGTCTGTATATACCGCTTGCCTAAGGGTATTTCCGTTGTTTTTCCTCCTTCTTTCTGTCCCAACTGTAAGAAAAGCCTGCGCTGGTATGACCTTGTGCCTGTTGTGAGTTATGCTGTGTTGAGGGGCAGGTGCAGGTATTGTGGGTGGAGAATACCTGCGCGCTATCCCCTAATTGAGTTGTTTTCTGGCCTGTGGGCAGTTTTTTCAGTGTATAACTATGGCCTTTCTCTGACTGCTTTAGAGTCGTTTGTCTTCTTTTGCTTTGTTGTTGTTGTTTCTTTTATTGACATGGACAGCATGGTGGTGATGGACAGAGTTGTCTTTTTAGGAAGCGGAGTAGGTGTTTTATTTCACCTCGTTCTAAATGGCTTTTCTTTAGGACCTCTTATGTGGTATCTTGCTGGACTTGGTATTGCGTGGGGAATTATTGGCCTGATAAGGATTGTGAGCAGGGGTGGAATGGGAGATGGGGATTCATACATTGCGCTCATGGTTGCCTCATTCCTTGACTTTAAGTTAACCGTTTTAATGCTCTTTCTTTCCTTTGTTGTGGGTGGCATCGTGGGTGTATTGCTGCTGTTGATGAAAAGGAAGGGCAGAAAAGACGCCCTTCCTTTTGGTCCATTCCTTGGGGTGGGTGGTATGCTCGCTTATCTATGTGGGAATTTCATTATCAGGTGGTATGTAAACTTTTTCTCCCTTTAAGAGTTTCCTTATGTTTATTGGTATGTCCTTCAGTGCCCTGTAATATCTCTCCCATGAGTTGATTTCTGCTATTATCACCCTTGAGTAGTTGTGCCGTTTGACTACTTTGAACACCTCTTCGTATGGGATTTCCCCCCAGCCTATTGGCATATGAAGGTCTCCAAGACCGAGCGTGAGTCTGAATGTGTCTATGTCTTCGAAGTTGTAACCGTAAAGAAATGCAGGCTCTCCAA
>JAGHAJ010000102.1 GCA_021161545.1 Synergistota bacterium
AAAAGATGTTGAGCAAGGGAACCATAAGCACACCAGCGAGCACACGTGGCACACCTATATACGCAACTGGGTCTATACCAAACGTCAGAAGTGCATCAATCTGTTCCGTTATCTTCATCGACCCTATCTCAGCAGCCATGGACGAACCAACTCTACCAGTCACCAAAATACCAGACAGCAGGGGTGAAAGCTCTCTTATCATGGTCAGCGCCCCTATACCACCAACATAATTTTCCGCACCAAACCTTATAAAACTACCAACCGTATTAACAGATACCACCATACCCATAAAAAAAGAAACCATCAATATCATGGGCAAAGAGCTAACACCAAATTCATGCATTTGCCTAACAAGCTCACTGAAATCCCATTCCTTAGAAAACACCTTGGGAACCACGGAAGATGCATGAAGAGACAACCTACCTACGGCTAACAGAGGCTCAACAACGAGAGAACCGATACCTGAAACAGCTCTGGATAATAACATCTCTTACCTCTTACCTGAAGGGAGACCAAACCTCTTCTCCATATAACCCTCTATGTAGTAGTCCATCCTTACCCTCTTCCTCAAGCTACCTTTAACCCCCTTAGGCATCTTGCTGACAAGCGGGAAGACCTCAACAACGAGCTCATTATTGCACTCCTGCGCAAGAAAGTCTTTAAGTTCATCCCTGAAAGAAGTGTAAGTCTTCGGCATAGATTTCTTATTTTCTTTGGGATTCATGCCCACTATACCTCCGCCCCTGACAACCACCACAAATGGAGCGCTATCCCACATCCTCGGTATCTCAAGCATGATTTTTTTCTTTACACTACTTCCTCTAAAATGTTTCAGAAGCACACTCACTTCAAGTTTGGAACCGTGCCTTTTAACATCCACACCTTTTATAAATAGTATCTTATTCTTCTTGGAAACATTTACCACCACATCCAGAGATTCCGCAGAGATTTTCTTATACTCGTTACGCAACAACATGATAGAAAGGTCCTTAATCTCCTGCACAGACAACTTGGCTATGTCCTTAGGACTCCAAAAGTAGTTCGTTCTCCTTATATCCATTGGCAAACCATAGCCTATAAGAGAAAATGACATCTTTGATGTTCCTTCACCAACTCTTCCCCATCCTCGGTCTATACAACTCATAACCGCAGCGGAAAGAAAGATAGGTGTTAACTCTCCATCTCTATTTATCCTAAAACCGTAGCGCTTAATCCGATGGTGGTCTTCATCAACCACAGCCACTCTTACAGATATGGACTTCGGAAATCTACCGATAATGCCCCCTATTGCGTTTTTTCTGTCCTCTACAAGACTACCTATGACCTTCAAAGGAACACCAAGCTTAAACGGTATATCTATGCTCTTTACTATCTGATAGACAAATGCACTCGTAAGAAAGTAGTCAACATCTCCTCTTAACAGAAATGGATGTCCAAAACCCACCAATCTATTTGTCTTACGGTCTATATAAGTAAGGGTACCAATAGCACCTATGTTGACATCTCCCTTCGCAACCTCTACGCCTATCGCAGAGCCCGGCTGAAGCTTCACATTTCTGCTTATACCAGCATCATCTGGCACATCCACAACCTTAAAATCACCCATTTTAGATAAAAAATTGGATAAGAGCCTCTTTCCCCTATCACTCAAGCCACTAACAACTATGGGCGTTACAACGGGAGTCATGACAATGGCGTCTGCAGGATGCCTAACAGCCTTACCAGAAAGCCACACCTCTTTATACAAGTTTCCCTTATACAGAAGTGCCTGTTGCAACCTTATCTTTTCTATTTTCTTTTTTTTCTTTTTCTTCTTGTACCAATCCCACACAGAGAGCATCTCTTTAATAGGTGTTACCAATCCCAACGAGTGGTCTGCCATTCTCCAACCGTATCCTATTGCACCAACTATCTTCCCGTTTATAAACAGAGGACTTCCGCTCATACCCGCAGCTATTCCGCCCGTCAGGTTAACAAGGTCAGGAAATGCCTTTATCAAAATGAGGTGTCCTCCACTACTTCTCTTCAATATACCTAAAACTTCCACCCTAAAGGTAGATACTTTAGTTCCATACACTACCGTTCGAATGTAACCTCTCATTCCCCTATGAACAGAAGCAAGCGGGAAAAACTCAGAAGCAACCGCTACCGATGTGGTAAACACCACAGCAACAAATACAGCAATAACAACCCTTCTCAAAATACACTCCTCCCTCAATCTACTCTGGGTAATTATACCACAAATAAGAAAACACAAGAAAGGTTAAACAGAAAAATATATCTTACGGAGCCTTTCGTAGAGGGATTTTACCTCACCAATACCAGCAGTCTCGCTTCCCTGAGCTACCAAAAACCCATCAATATTTCTCAAAACAGGGATACCTTCCAGGCAAGAAAGTTCCATCTCTTTACCCACGATAACACCATCTGCTTCCTTAATGAGCCTCAAAGCATTCGCATCAGGACAATCTCTCAACGACACAAACCTCTTCATTCCGGGATAATCTTTAAGCACATCAAAAAAAGTCTGTATATTCTTCACTCCATCTATGTAAATCATAGATATAGCATTAACACCTACACTACAGGCATGCTGTATATCACTAACAGACATTGCTCCCCCTATCTCCAACACCGTTTTCGCACCAACAGATGAAAAAAATTCAAGTTCTTCCCAATCCATATAAGCATCTGCTGTTGAAAACAGCATACCTTCAAATCCCGAAGTAGAAGATAAAAACGACTCCAAAAGCTCACTTTTAGTAGTTTTGGAGACTATCCACAAGGCTGCATCCCCAAGGTCATCCGCAACATATACCGGTGAAGCATCCTCTACTTTCTCAGGGAAATTATCCAGTATTCCCTTACCATACCCGGTCTTCACCAGTATGCCCTTGCATCCTGCATTCTTCGCCAGCAGTAAATCCTCGACTTTGTCACCCACCACATAAGAAGACGATAAATCTATACCAAACTCCTTCACTGCTTTTTTTACCATACCAGGAGAGGGTTTTCTCATCTCAGACGGCTTAAAGGGGGAGTCTATAGAATAGTATATGGCGTCTATGAC